>JAITBH010000001.1 GCA_031283745.1 Candidatus Ectomicrobium neotermitis
TCTCCGCTCAAAGCCTTATGGAAAAGTTTGTATTTATCGATATTGCTTATCTGGCTATGCCAAACCCCAACAATTTGCCCAAACCTCTTTGTAACCACTTCTACAAATTGTGCAGTAAGAGAAATTTCAGGAATGAGCATAATTGCGTTTTTTTGATTCTTTATCGCAAAGTCGATGCAGTTTAAGTAGACCTCAGTTTTGCCTGAGCCTGTCACACCATGAATGAGAAATGATCTTTGGGCTAAAGGGTCAGGGCTTGAAATGGACTGGGTAATTAGATCTACAGCATTTTGCTGATCTGGATTTAAGAGGTGTTTTTGATATGCGATTTCATAGGGCGGAGGGGTTTTGGGAGTTCTTTTTGGGGCTTTCATCTGCGGAGGGATTATTGAGGCAAGCGCTTCGCCGACGGAACAGACATAGTTTTGAGATATGTATTTTGCTAACTCAATAGCTTCTGGGAAAATTATCGGCTCGCTGTCTATGATTTCTGAAATTTCTTTCAACTTAAAATCAGAGCTGCCTTTATAGTCGACAATGCCGACAACATAGCTCGTCAAATTACGCGAACCGAAAGGAACTTTTACTCTTTTGCCGACAATATCTATCGCTTCGACATTTTGTGGAGGCAGGTAAGAAAAAATTTTGTTTATGGGAACTGGAACTGCGATTTCTAATATTTTCATTGTTTTTACTTGTAATACTTTCTTAGCTGCTTGATGGTTATCTCAAGGTCGTCAGGAAGTGAGGATTTGAAAACATATTTCTTTGTTTCGTTTTTTGCGGCGGCGGGCATTTCAAATTCTATTTTTTCACAATGCATTGTCAGCCTTGAAATGAGAGGTTTTTCTTCTATGTCGGGCTTTGATTTATATCTCCGCTTAAACGATGACAAGAAAATCGGAGATGAGCCGGCATATTCTTTATCGATTGCCAATGGGTTACCGATACTCCAAAAGTGAAGCCTGATCTGTTTTCTAACTTGCGTTAGCGGCGTGGCTTTGACCAAAGTGTATCCGCAAAATTTCTCGATAGTTTCATATTTTGTCAGTGCCTTTTGACCCTCGCTGTCAATATGAACACTGTCTTTTGAAACTAAAATACGTTGATCGATTGTTCCATTATCGTTTTCTAAAACCCCTGAAAGCAAAAGCACATACTGCCTTAAAACTTTGCCCTCTCTAAAAAGCTCATGCAAAAGTTTTAAGGTTTTTTTATTTTTTGCAAAAACCAAAACGCCTGAGGCTTCTTTGTCTAAAGAATAAACACAAAAAACTTCTTGCCCTATGTGCTTTTCCACAATACTTTTTAGAGTGTTTTTATTTTCCTTGTCATCAAAAACCAAAAACCCTGATGTCTTATTAACAACCACAAAATTGTCGTCTTGGTAAATAATTTCATTCTCATTTTTCATTGATCATTTCCTTAAACTCCCTCTCATCGATGATTTTTATGCCTAAGGCTTTTGCTTTATCAAGCTTTGACCCTGCATTTTCGCCTGCCAAAACAAAATCAGTTTTTGAACTTATAGCGTCTAAAACTTTTCCGCCATTGGCTTTGATAATGATTGACGCTTCTTGGCGCGTCCACATTGAAAGTTTGCCTGTCAAAACAAAACTCTTTTGGCTAAAAATTTTGCTTGAAAGATTTGTCTCTGGCTCGACGGTATTTACACCAACTTTGATTAAAGCATCTATCGTCTCTTTCGTTTTTGGTTCCTTAAAAAAGTTGGTCAAAGAAATTGAAAGCGTTTCCCCTATATCGTGAATTTTTAAGAAATCATCGACATCGGCATTAAATAAAGCATCTATGTTTTTGAAAGTTTGAGCGATTGTCTCTGCACTTTTGTCGCCGATGTGGCGAATGCCGAGTGCAAATAAAAGCCTGCTCAAAGTTCTGTCTTTAGAGTTGTTTATCGCATTAAGCAAGTTGTTTGTTTTCTTTTTTGCAAAAAACTCCAGCTCTAACAAATCCTCAAAACTCAAGTGATAAATATCGGCAAGGATTTTTAGCTTTCCTTTTGCAAGCAATTGATCAATTACTGCTTCACCAAAACCGTCTATGTCCATAGCGTTTCTGCTGACAAAATGAAGCAGGTGCCTCTTAAACTGAGCGGGGCAATCGGGGTTGATACATCTATAAGCTGCATCGTCATCTTTTTCTTTAACCAAACCGCTTTTGCAAGATGGACAAATGGCGGGCGGTTTGAAAAACCCTTTCGAATTTTTTTTTGAAACTTTCACAATTTTAGGAATCACATCGCCTGCTCTTTCAATTAAAACCATATCGCCTGTATTGATGTTTAACCTTTCTATCTCATTAAAGTTGTGCAAGGTCGCCCTTGAGATCATAACCCCGCCAACCGCCACGGGTTCTAAAACAGCCAAAGGCGTGACAATGCCCGTTCTGCCGACTTGAATGCGAATTTCTATCAACTTTGTCTCGGCTTGTTTTGCTGCAAATTTATAAGCGATTGCCCAGCGGGGGCTTTTGTTTGTGTAACCAAGCGAGGTCTGATAAATCTGATTGTTTACTTTTATCACAAGACCATCAATTTCATAGGGCAAATTGTCGCGCTCTTTGGTCATGGTTTCTATGGTTTTTGAGATGTCGTCAAAACTTTTGCTGATAAAAATATCCTTTTGAAGGTTAAAGCCTAAGCTTTTGCAAAACTCTAAAAAACCATAGTGCTGATTAAAAAACCCTTCGCCGTTTTTCTTAACCTCAAACCCAAACAAATCTTTCTTTGCTGTGTTTTGCTTTTCTTTGCCTACGAGAATTTTTCCAAAAGAGTGGACGAAAAATTTCAACTTTCTTTTAGCCGTAACTTTTGAATTCTTTTGCCTCAAAGATCCGCTGGCTGCGTTGCGGGGATTAGCAAACTTCTGCTCTGAGGAGTTTGCGGCGGCGGCATTGATAAGTTCAAAGCCTTTCTTGTCGATAAAAACCTCTCCCCGCAACTCAAAAATATCCATCGATATTGGCAGAGATAATTTTTGAGGAATATCGGAAATGGTTTTTATGTTTTCCGTGATGTCCTCCCCTGTGTCTCCATCTCCTCGAGTAGCCCCTATCTTTAATATCCCGTTTTCATAAACCAAGCTGACACTCACCCCGTCGATTTTTGGCTCGATTACACAGTCAAAACTATCTTTTGTATCTATATTTTTTGCGGTTCTTTTATACCACTTGTAAACATCATCGCTTGAGTAAGTATTGTCTAAAGACAACATCGGGGACAGATGTTTGACCTGCTCAAAAGATGAAGACAAAGCACCCCCAACTTTTTGCGTGGGGGATTTTTTGTCGACAGGGCTTTGGGATTTGTTTTCTAAACTCTCCAGCTCTTTTACCAAGATGTCATAGTCAAAATCAGAAATTATCGGTGCACTTTTCCCGTAATACAAAACATTGTGCTTGTCGATTTCTTTTCTAAGAAATTCGATTCGCTTTTTGATGTCATTCATAGAATCCCTTTTGTGGAAGGTATGGCGATTTTGTTTTTGGAGAGCGATATTGCGATGGATAAAGCACGACCTGTGCCTTTGAAAATCGATTCGGCTATGTGGTGGTTGTTGCGGCCTTTGATCATTTTGATGTGGAGGGTCATTAAGGAGTTTGAGGCAAAGGCATAGAAAAATTCTTGGAGCAGATCGTAATCAAAACCTGTTTTTTGAAACTTTATTTTCGCTTCATAATCTAAAAAAAACCTCCCCGAAAGATCTAAGGCGACATAACTTAATGCCTCATCCATCGGAAGGAGAAACTGCCCGTATCGCACAATTCCTTTTTTGTCTCCGAGTGCATCTTTTAGAGCTTTGCCCAATGTTATGCCTGTATCCTCAACGAGGTGATGATCATCTATATGAGTGTCGCCCGAGGCTTTGAGCGTCAAAGAAATGCCTGCATGGGCTGCAAAGAGTTCCAGCATATGATCAAAAAAACCAATTGTTGTTGATATTTGGGGCTTGCAAACTTTGTCTAAATTTAAGTCGACAAAAATGTCCGTCTCGTTTGTTTTTCTAATGACTTTAGATTTTCTCTGTTTCATTTAATCCTCTTAAATAAAAAAAATGCGTCGATCTTCTGTGAGGCAAGAAAAGATCAACGCATCTATACTATTTCAATTTGTCGGGTTGGAAAGTGTCCATATCGTTATAGTCAAGATTTTCACCGCACATTGCCCAAATAAAAGTATAAGCACTTGTGCCTGCAGCACTGTGAATTGACCAAGACGGCGAAATGACTGCCTGCTCATTTGCCATAAAAATATGACGCGTCTCTTGAGGCTGCCCCATAAAGTGGCAAACAGTCTGCCCTTGAGGAACTTTGAAATAAAAATACGCCTCCATTCTGCGTGAATGAGTATGCGGGGGCATTGTGTTCCAGACGTTTCCCGTATGAATTTCAGTCAAGCCCATTTGCAATTGGCAGCACGGAATAATTTCGCTGAGTATCAGCTGATTTAAGGTTCTCTCATTGCTCGTTTTTGCGTCTCCTAACTCTTTAACTCTTCTTAACTTGTCGGTAATTTTTACGGTTGGATAGGCGGTATGGGCAGGAGAGGATGCAAAATAAAACTTGGCGGGGGCTTTGGCGTTTTTGCTTTTTAGAATAATTTCTTTTGAACCTCTGCCTACATACAAAGCGTCCTTAAAAGACATTTCAAAGGTTTTTCCGTCGACAGTGATACTGCCCTCATTTTCGATACAGACAATGCCAAGCTCTCTTCTTTCACAAAAAAACTCGGAACGGATCAAAGGAACTGTCTCAATTTTAAGTGCTTTTTTTATCGGCAAAGTGCCTCCGATAATCAATCTATCGTTATGTGTATAAACCATAATGACCTCATCTGGAGTAAAAATCTTTTCGACTAAAAATTCTTTACGCAACTCTGCGGTGTCATAATGTTTAACATCATCGGGGTGCGTTCCCCATCTTTCTTCAATAGTTGTTTTCATAAAAATCCTCCTTTATTTAACGATTCTTATTCTCGACAAAGGCCAATACAAAAACAAAGCCTTTCCTTTTATAAGTCTGTCGGGCACTGGGCCAAAAAATCTGCTGTCAAAAGAATAGTCCCGATTATCCCCCATCATCATATAGTGGCCTTGCGGTATTGTCACTGGCCCCATATTGTCTCGGACTGGCATCAAAGTAAAAAGTCCGTCTTCCCAATAACCTTGATAGTCCGCAGCATTGTTTGAAATGCCTGCATAATAATTTGGATCCCCATAAATTACATAAGGCTCATTTTGGGCTATTCCATTTACAAAGAGTTTTTTGTTTCTAATTTCAACCGTATCGCCCGCAATAGCGACGCATCTTTTGATGAAATCTTTATTCAGGTTAGCAGCTTTTTCCTCTTGAGATAAAGCCGATTGAGGCGCCTCAAAAACAACAATGTCGCCCCGACGAATTTGCCGAATTGGGAAAAACCTTTTTCTGTCTGTAAATGGAATATGAAAACCGTAGATGAACTTGTTGACGAAAAGATGATCCCCCTCAAGCAAAGTGTTCCGCATACTTCCCGACGGAATTTTGAAGGCTTGGATGAACAGATACATAATCACCGCAGCTATCAAAAGTGCAGTCCAGGCAGTGTCTACAAAAGAATAGATCTTTGCCCATAAAAGCGGAGGTTCCGCTTGGCAATATTTAATTTTCCTCACAATCTGCATAACAATAGCTACTGCAAGAAACCCTACCCCAATTATGAATAACTTAAATTCCATGATCTCTCCATTTATAAACAAACAACGGTGCCTCTATACATAAAAGCACCGTTGCTATTTATTGTTTTTAAGTGATGTTTATTTAGGCTGCTTTCCGATATACGCCAAAATTCCACCATCAACATACAAAATATGCCCGTTTACGAAATCAGAAGCACTCGACGCTAAAAACACAATCGGCCCTTCTAAATCCTCAGGATTGCCCCATCTTGCAGCTGGCGTCTTTGAGATAATGAACTTATCAAAAGGATGTTGCGATCCGTCAGCCTGCTTTTGTCTTAGCGGAGCAGTTTGAGGAGTTGCTATGTAACCCGGCCCGATGCCATTGCATTGAATATTATATTCGCCGTATTCTGAGGCAATGTTTCTTGTGAGCATTTTCAGCCCGCCCTTTGCACTGGCATAAGCACTGACAGTTTCGCGACCAAGCTCTGACATCATAGAACATATATTGATGATCTTGCCCGCTTTCTTTTTGATCATATCAGGCAAAACAGCCTTTGAGACAATGTAAGGGGCAACTAAATCTATGTCGATAACTTGCTCAAAATCTGCCTTGCTCATCTCATGCATTGGAATTCTTTTTATGATGCCCGCATTGTTTACCAAAATATCTACTGCACCATAAGCAGCTTTTATCTCGGCAATCAATTTTGCAACAGCTGCCTCATCGGTAACATCACAAATGAAACCTTTCGCCTCAACTTTGTCGGCTTTATACTGCTCTAAAGCATCATCAAGATGTTTTTTGTCGCGACAGTTGAAAACGATTTTTGCGCCCGCTTTTCCCAAAGCCTTAGCCATCGCATAACCAATACCATAAGCACCACCTGTAACTAATGCGACTTTCCCATCTAATCTTAAATCCATATTTGCCTCCTTTGTAAGTTATTGATTACTAAAAGAACTTCAAAAGCCCTTTTCTTATTTTAGTTGGATCCTCATCTATCGTGTCAAAAGCTTTCTGAATGTCTACAAAATCCCAGATATTTGTAACCAAGCCGTCGCCTTGCAACTTCTTGGCCTCCATCAATCTGATGACATTTTCAAATTGATAGGACTGCAATCTCGAACCTGCGATGGTCAATTGCTTTTTGGTGATAGGCAAGCCTGGAATTTGAGCTGGAGCAGCCCCGAAGCTCAGGTTGACGAAAGTTCCTGCAACCGAGAGAATATCCAACCCAACCTCAAGCATCTTAGGTATACAAACCGCATCGATGACTTTGTTTGCACCCTCGCCTTTTGTCCACTCATTGACTGCGTCCTCTAATTTAACTTTCGAGGTGTTGACGATGACATCTGCACCGTTCTTTTTTGCATATTCCAACTTATCGTCGACAAGGTCGGTTATCATAACCGTTGCACCTTTAATTTTTGCAAGCTTCAAAATTGATATCCCGATAGGGCCAGCACCAAAAACTACCACTCTATCTCCAGCACCGACATTGCCCCTCAAAGTGGCATTTGCACCAATTGTAAAAGGCTCAGTCAAAATGGCTTCTTCCCAAGCCAAGTTTTTGTTGAGTTTGTGGATTTGTTTTTGAGGAAGAGTAAAGTATTCCCTCATACCTCCATCTTGCTGAACGCCGAAAACGAG
>JAITBH010000015.1 GCA_031283745.1 Candidatus Ectomicrobium neotermitis
TTTGCATCTGAAGGTATTGATGAGGAAGCAAACATAACTTTGTCGATTCAACGCGCCCAGGCAGTTGTAATAGAGCTGATGAAATACGGTATAGACAGAACCAAGATAAGGATAGAGTTTTTCGGCTCCCAAAACCCCCGCTTCCCAACTGGAACCCCTGAGGGTAACGTTAAGAATCAACGGGTTGAAATCGACATAGTAGAGTGATCAGGAGTCGGTGATCAATGTGAAAGGCAGTGGTTAGTGATTAGTGGTTAGTGGTTAGTCAACGACCAGAACGGCGAGTGGTCAGTGGTTAGTGAAAAGCAACTGCAACGGCAATCGGGTGACCAATGTAGGGGAGGGTTTCAAACCCTCCCGCCCGCCGAGTCCTCTTGGCGGGTTAATTATGTGGTTGACGTTATCGTTGACGACCACGACAAAAACGGCAAAAAACCAATCCCGCACATTTTTCAAATCCCGCACCGCAATCACCCATTCCGTTTCGTGTTGTCCGCCCGCCGTTTCATTATCCCGAAAATGACCACACGGGAGGGTTTGAAACCCTCCCCCCTCCGGTCCGAACGGCAGTGATTAGTGGTTAGTGGTTAGTGTGAAAAACAGTGGTTAGTGATCAGTGGTTAGTAGTTAGTTAAAGGCAAAAACAAAAACAACCACAACAGCCAGTGGATAAAGGCATGGATGCGGGCTGGAAGCCCGCGCTCCCAGTCAAAAACTACTACAAAGACAAAAACCCCCTGCTCGTGAGAGCAGGGGGTTTTGTCTTTCAAACTAAGTTTTCATCTTTGTCTTGGTCTTGTCGTGGCTTTGGTCTTGGTTTTAGTCGTTACTAACCACTAATCACTATCCACTGACCACTCGGGCGGAACACCCGTAAAGCTGTAATCGGGGCGACTGGATTTGAACCAGCGGCCTCTCGGTCCCGAACCGAGTGCTCTACCAGCTGAGCCACGCCCCGTCGGAAAGTTTTATCTTTTCGGCCGTTCGGCTTCTTGCTGGCATTTGATGCAGTAACGGCTCCATGGTATGGCTTTCAATCTTTGAATGGTTATGGCTTCTCCGCAACACTCGCAAGCACCATAAGCCCCTTTCTCTAACTTTCCCAAAGCTTCATTTATCTCTTCCATAATTATTTGGTCATTTGCAGCAATTTCAAAAGACATTTCTTTGTCTTTATTTTGAACTGCAGCATCAATTTCATCTCCAACTTCTTCGGTAAAACCATTGGAAATATTTCTTTTTGCTGTCTTAACTTTGTTAAGGAACTCAGCCTTTCTTTGAATTAGCAAGTTCCTGATAATAGTTAAATCTTTTTTTGTCATCTTTCCTCCATATTTAGTTTTGCTCGACTAAAAAATCGATGCAAACGCTATACAAACAAAAAATTCCAGCCTAAAAAAAATAGGCGGGAACAGGTAAATCACCGTCTTTCTTTGCTGTTTGATTATAGTCAATTCCTGACAATTGTCAATTATGAAAATTAACGCAATTTTAACCCTGAATCTATGGTTTGGGGGGAGAGATTTTTATCGATTTTATGAAGTTGTCTGCTCTTTTTTCATTGCTTTTAGAGGTAGGAAAAATGACAAGTATTTGCCAAAAATAGTTTCCTTCTTTAACGAATTGTTGCTTTAGCCCGAACTCTTTACCATTGCGTTGGAATGTTCCGTTCAGCAAAATTCCTTCCATATTGTCAACTTTATTTTCTACAGCAGTGTAAACAAAGTTATCGTTTTTGAGGAGATTTTCTATAGACTTAACTCCGCTTTCAAGCACGCAAGTTTCCGCAAATTCATTAAAGCGAACCAAGTATTGAACCTTGCCTTGAACGGCTTGATAAAACGCTGCGGTTTTA
This sequence comes from Candidatus Ectomicrobium neotermitis, assembly GCA_031283745.1. Classification (GTDB taxonomy): domain Bacteria; phylum Elusimicrobiota; class Endomicrobiia; order Endomicrobiales; family Endomicrobiaceae; genus Ectomicrobium; species Ectomicrobium neotermitis. Next base: position 1,856 of record JAITBH010000015.1, read on the forward strand.
ATTTTGCCCGACAAAGCCACGCTGAGATATTTTTCATGCACGGAATCTTTGTTGAGTTGTGGAGCGGTGATCGTTACGAAAGCATCTGCAAGAATTTGTTCTTGCGGAAGATTTTGGCGGTAAGAAACATAGTATGCAGCACCCGCTATAAGCAAAAGTGCAATGAATATGATTATTAAAAACTTCAGTTTTTTTATCATTAAGGACTCCTTATTTTTTGTGTTACTTTGTTGCTTGGTAAAGATTGACTATACAATATTAAGCTATAAAAAAGCAGTCTCATTTTTGGGCAAAAATATGATAGATATGAATGAAATTTCGACGGAAAAAGGACAAATTTTATGATCACAATTACCGATTTATCGAAGTCTTTTGGGAGCAGAATTTTGTTTGACAAACTCAGTCTTTCCTTGTCTGAAGGGGAAAAAGTTGGGCTTGTCGGACGCAATGGTTATGGAAAAACAACTCTCTTTAAGATGATACTTGGCGAGATGGAATATGACAGCGGAGAGATAGTAAAACCAAAAAATTACCGCATAGGATATTTGCAGCAACATATCGGGTTTAGCAAAAATTCTGTCATCGACGAGACCATGACTGCCATACCTCAAAGTGAAAAAGATGAAACTTGGAAAGCCGAAAAAATCCTCTCAGGGCTTGGTTTTTCTAAAGAGGATATTCTCAGAACCCCGCTTGAGTTTTCTGGGGGCTATAAGATCAGAATAAATCTGGCAAAAGTTTTATTGTCTGATTCCAATATGCTTCTTTTAGACGAGCCAAATAACTATCTCGACATCGTGGCTATTCGGTGGCTGTCAACTTTTTTGAGAGCTTGGAAAGGAGAAATGATTTTAATTACCCACGACAGAAGTTTTATGGATCAAACAACGACGCACTGTGCTGCAATCTATAGAAATAAAATTCGGAAGGTAAAAGGCAGCACACAAAAGTTATATGAGCAGTTAGAAAAAGAAGAAGAGATTTACGAGAAAACTCGCTTAAACATTGAAAAGAGAAGGAAGAAAACCGAAATTTTTATTAGCCGATTTAGGGCAAAAGCCCGCCTTGCCGGGATGGTTCAATCTCGAATAAAGAGCCTCCAAAAACAGGAGACATTTGAAGAGTTGACGCAGATTAAAGATTTGGATTTTTCTTTTTCAGACAAAGAATTTAATGCCGCAAAAATGCTTGGTGTTCACAACTTAGCTTTTGGTTATGAGAGCGACAAAATTTTGTTTGAGAATTTGAGTTTTGATGTCTTAAAGAAAGAAAGGATCTGTATCGTCGGCAAAAATGGAAAAGGAAAATCGACCTTGTTAAAGGTTCTTGCTAACCGCTTAAAGCCCATAGCGGGAGCAATAAAATCTCACCCAGACCTGACCACATCGTATTTCGTTCAATCGGACGAAACTCAGTTAAACCCCAACAGAACAGTTTTTGAGGAAATTATGAGTGCTGATCCTTCCTGCCCGCCTCAACGTTCCAGAAATATAGCGGGTTCAATGATGTTTAGCGGAGACGATGCCTTAAAGAAAATTTCGATTTTAAGCGGAGGGGAAAAAAGCAGGGTGATGCTTGGAAAAATTTTGGCAACCCCGTCCCACCTTTTGCTTTTAGACGAGCCGACAAATCATTTAGACATAGAAAGTTGCGAGAGTTTGATTGAGGCAATTGATGAGTTTGAGGGGTCTATTATTCTTGTTACTCACAATGAAGAAATCCTTCGTTCCATAGCCCAAAGGCTGATAGTTTTTGATGGAAACAGGGCTTATGTTTTTGAGGGGAAATATGATGATTTTCTCTCGCTTTGCGGCTGGTCAGATGAGGGGCAAATAAGCGATCGTGCCGTTGATAAAGTAAAAAAAGACAATAAAAAACCCTCTCTCACTCAAGAGCAAAAAAAGAGGCTGCGGGCGGAGGTTATCGGCGAGAAATCAAGAGTGTTGAGAGGGATCCAAAAAGAGATAGATGATATTGAGGATAGGATTGTAACTGCGGAAAAAGAGTTAGATGAAAACAATCAAAAACTTATCGCTGCAGCCGCCAAAAGGGACATTGAAATTTTGTCTAAAACTCCAAAAATCAATAAACGACTGCAGCTTGAGATCAATGATTTGTATGAAAGACTTTCTCAAAAGACCGACGAGTTAGACGAAAAACGAGAATACTTTTCCTTAAAACTTAGTGCCATAGAAAACTAAATCAAATCACTGTTTTACTTCTTCAATTTTTTTGGGCTTTATCTTTACAACGACTCCGATTTGCCCCTCAGGGTTAGAATCCTCAGACACTCTATTGATCTTTATTTCGAACAAATCGGTGTGTCCATAAAACAAAAACTTGCTGATGAATTTATTCCTTGATCTCGGAACATAGCCCAACTTGGAGCCCTTAAAATACAGTGCCACCGCATTTTCGTCGTGCTTGTTTTCTGGTTCCGCTACGAAATACAGCTCGGTTCCGATTTCTAATTCCTTAAATACATCGACCCCATCATAATAGGTAAATCCTGCAATGGGAAAATTGTCAAAATGCTTGTCAATCATTTGCTTCCTCCTGTTTGTGAAATTTAACGGCTAAGTGCGGCGATTATACATTTATAAGATGGCAGGCAGCATCGATAGTTTTTGGCAAGGCAAATCGGTCATTATAATTTGCTACTATCCCTCAAGAAGTTGCTCCAAAAAAACAAAAAAGGAGTTAGTTGTGATCTCATTTCTTGCCTTAAAATCATCCCAAGCATTTCTTCCCCCCCCCCCCGTTCGGGGTTAGTATAAAATTTCAATCATTTCCTCACATATCAATAAAGTCGGCAAACAAAAACAGACATTTTTTTAGATGTCTGTTTTTTTTGTTTTGTTGGCTTGTGCAATAAGTCCGAAGGCAGAAAAATAAAAATTAAAGGAGGAAATGGTTTTGCTACAGGTAGCCGTAATAAAATTTTATAGAGGAGAATTAAAATGAAAAAATTAGTGTTTGTCTTTGTATTTGGTCTTATCGCAGGAGTAACATCGTCTGTTTATGCACAAACGGTTCCTACAAAAATCGAACCCGAACCTCAGATGAGGCCTTTTGAGTTTTTGACAAAAATTTCATTGGGGGTAGTAAACAGTCTAAGTCAACAGATGTCCTTTTCTGTTCCAAAAGAGTTTGAAAACAGCGGCGTTTCAGGCTATACGGACAGTGCAACTGAAAACATTTCTCTCTTAGGTCCGACCTTTGCTTTTGAATTGTATGCATGGTTTTTTGGAGTGGGAACAAGTTTCCAGCTCGACAATAATGTTGTGCTACAAGATCTCAATGACAAGGTGAAAATGGGGTTTACAAATCTTTATTTTTCTCTAAAGCCTCCCATTTATTCGTCAAAAGATGGGTATCTGTATTTCTTAGGCCAGATAGGAATATCGATAATGAGGGAAAATTATGGGGAGGTTTTAGAAGCCACTTTAAGAGATGAATTTAGAAACGCTTCTGAAAATTCTGGCACTGGCGGCGGAAATTATGCGAGGCCTTATCAAGGTGCAGGAGACGTGCATGTAATATCTGAAGGTTATTATGCACCCCAGATTCGGGTTTCTTCGTATAACGACATTGGTCTTTATGCGTCTTTAGGCTTGGGATATATAACATCATCAAACTTTTTATTTGAGCTGTCATGGCAAATGAAACAAGCAAAAATTAAGGGCAATGTTTATCTTGATTACATAAAAATAGCTACCATAGATGTTGATCAAACCATTAACACTTTGATGTTCACCGTGGGCTTTAGGCTCTAAATTGAGCCGTGAAATTAACCGAAAAAATTTAATTATTTTTCTGATGGACACCGAGTCAAAAATAGAAATATCCCTTTTAGATGTCTGTTTTTTTGTTTTGTCAGCTTGTGTAATAAGTGTGAAGGTAGAAAGATAGAATTTTGAGGAGAATTAAAATGAAAAAATTAGTGTTTGTCTTTGTATTTGGTCTTATCGCAGGAGTTGCATCGTCTGTTTATGCACAAACGGTTCCTACAAAAATCGAACCCGAACCTCAGATGAGGTCTTTTGAGGCTTTGGCGAAAATTTCATTAGGGGTAGCAAACAGTCGAAGTCAACAGGGAAATACTTCTGGGATTTTTGGTGATTTGATGAATATTCCTGACGCAGATGAAAACATTTCTCTCTTAGGGCCGACCTTTGCTTTTGAAGCCTATGCATGGTTTTTTGGAGTGGGAACAAGTTTCCAGCTCGACAATAATGTTGAGTTACAAGATCTCAATGACAAAGTGAAAATGGGGTTTACAAATTTTTATATTTCTCTCAAGCCCTCCATTTATTCGTCAAAAGATGGGTATCTGTATCTCTTAGGCCAGATAGGAATATCGATGATAAGAGAAAATTATGCGGAGGTTTACCAATCCTCTTTAAGAGATTATTTTAGAAACCTTGGTATAGCTGATGAGGATGCAAACCTCATTCGGGTTTCTTCGAAAAACGATTATGGTCTTTATGCGTCTTTAGGCTTGGGATATATAACATCATCAAACTTTTTATTTGAGCTGTCATGGCAAATGAAACAAGCAAAAATTAAGGGCGATGTTTATGTTTATTACATAAAAATAGCCACCATAGATGTTGATCAAACCATTAACACTTTGATGTTAACCGTGGGCTATAGGCTCTAAATTGAGCCGTGAAATTAACCGAAAAAATTTGATTATTTTTCTAATGGACACCGAGTCAAAAATAGAAATACCCCGTCAAGATTGGCGGGGTATTTTTTTTTCTGCGTATTCGATAAGGTTCTCATTTATGCGATGGAAATTATGTGGTCGAACTGATAATATAGCCCCAGAAGTTTGGCAGACAACAAGAACCAAACAAATCAAAAGGAGCAAACTAATGAAAGAGATTTTTAGAAGGATAAAGAGGCTGTTGATGCCAGAAAAATATGATGTCAGAAATCGACTTACAGAGTTAGAGGACAAGTTAGGTGAGACCAGCGATGCCTTGAGTAGATACATTGTAATGAACCAAATAAGTATTGACAGCAAGTTGAGTGGGGGAGGGGGGGATTTTGAAAAACAAGAAGTGTTTGATTTTTTTGCAAACAATCATATGTCGATATTTCCGTATGAGTATGCCAGAAAATATAAAGCAAGCGATATAAATGTTTATAAGGATGAAAAAAATTCGATGAACTATGTTTTGCATAACAACAAGAAAATGTATTTTCCAAAACAGTGGTCTCTAAAAACCATAAAAAATGCTTATAACGGTTTGCTTATAGAACAAGATGAGGATTCT
>JAITBH010000062.1 GCA_031283745.1 Candidatus Ectomicrobium neotermitis
ATGGAGTTTGACAAGCTCTGCATCATCTGCCTTGCCCGTTATCAGCCCGTAACAAAAAACTTGAGAACGGTAGTCAGCGTGATAAAGATAAACGGGGACTTAGAAAGAATTTCAGACCACTGCGTCAATATCGCTCAAAGCGCCGAGTTTTTGATTGCTAACCCCACCGGCAAAAGTTATGAATTTTTGGCCGAGATGGCGCAAAAAGTGATGGATATGACTCAGTTGACCATCAAAGCTTTCATTACGGAGGACTGTTATCTAGCAAACAAATTGATGAGAGGCGATGACGAAATTGACAAACTCCAAGATCAGGCAATAGCAAAGGGCATAGAGCTGATGCAAAAGCAAAACCAGCTTATCCCAAGTGTTTTGAGGCTGATAAATATCGCCAAAAACTTAGAGAGAATCGCAGACCTAAACACCAATATCTGCGAGGAAATCATTTATTTCAGCGGTGGAACGGTCACAAAACATCACACAATTTCTTAGTTTGACTGTATTCAAATTTATTTGTTAGAAAGCCCTTGTCTTGAGGGGGAGAAACCCCTTAGAGGCAAGGGATTTTTTATAAATGGAAAGACTAAAAATTTTGTTAGACAACAATGTGATAGACAAAGAAACCTTTGATTTTATGGTCGTTGTTTTTAAGAAGCTAACCTCAAAGTATAAGCTCACAGAACCCTCCATAGAAATGATAGTAACCCACCTTGCAATGGCAACCCAAAGAATCAAATCCGGCCAAACAATCAACCCGCTAAACGAAGAGATCATCAAAGAAGTCGAAACAGAAAATCTATATCCCCAAGCTTTGGAGATATATGAAGACCTTTTGTCTGCCTCAAGGGTAGTTTTCCCTCAGAGCGAAAAGGTTTTTATTGTCACGCACTTGTTGAATTTAATTAAGGAGGGAGATTAAAAATGACGAAAATTGTTGTAGGCGGACAGATAAACAAAGACGAAGTTGCCAAGCTGCTCAAGGAGCTGTTTAAGGATCAAGCCGATGTTGAGATAAAAAACGATTTGGAGGCAGCGATGGATATGAAAAACGGCTTAAAAGATTATTATTTTGGGGCTTGTGTCACAGGGGGAGGCGGTGCTTTGGCAATGGCTATAGCTTTAATCGGAGCAGATAAATGTGCAACCGTTTCTATGCCCGGCAACATTTTCCCTGACGAAAAAATTATTGAGGAGGTAAACAAAGGAAAGACAGCTTTTGGATTTACATCACAGCACATCGACAAGGTAGTTCCAGTATTAGCCAAAGCAATTTTGGCAAGGAAAAAGCAGGCAAGTTAAATGTTGTTTATATCTAAGAAAGGAGGGCAGAAATGAAATATCTCGTAATTATGGCAATCGGAGCATTGGCTTCGGCATTGTCAAACAGAGGGGTGGCAGTTTTTAATGACGGTTTTCGTCCTTTAGTGCCTCAGTTTTTTGAGAATAAAATCACAAGGAAAGAGTTGGCAGCGATGAGCTTTGCAATATCTTTTGGTTTGGTAATAGGTTTTGCCATTCCAACCTCTATAGCAGCGTCCATCATTTTAATTCACTGTTTATTGTTGACAACTGACATGATCGGGACATTTTGTTCCTACAGCTTAAAGGGAACAATTTTGGCTGCTGTCATCGGAGCAGCTTATGGACTTGGCATTTTGCTGGGTTTAGAGGCTATCATAAAAGCTTTTGAGGTTTTGCCATACAATTTTCTGGGAAGTTTGGGGCAAGTCAGTATGCCTATTGTGGCAGGTTTTGCCATTTTCCCTGCTGTGGCAATAGGTTTGCAGCACGGGTTTAAGAAGGCATTGATAAGTGCTGCGGTAACTATTCTTGTGTGGTTTCTAATCAAGAAAGTCGGCATCATATCGATGGGCGACTATAAGATCACATTGAGTGCCGAAGGGTTAGCGATGTTTTCGGGTATGATAATGATGTTGATTTTTGCAAGCACAGTTAAATCTGCCGGCGGCTCGTCAAATACACAGCTTACAAGTGTATTTTCTGCCCAAGTGGCAAGAATCCAGAAGAACTGGTATTTGCTCGCTTTGCTTGGCGGACTTGTTGCGGCAGGAACCAGCCTGACCATTTTGGCGGGCGATCCGATTTCTCTAAATTTGCTCTCAAAAGGAGAAATAACCAGTGCAGCTATGGCTGCCTTTGCAAGAGCTATCGGTTTTGTTCCTTTAGTGCTTACGACTGCCGTTGTTACGGGTGTTTATGGGGCAGTAGGTTGCACATTCGTCTTTGTGGTAGGCATTTTGTTAACAGGCCAGCCCCTATTTGCTTTCCTTGCTGGCGCTGCTATTCTGACTGCCGAGGTGTTCCTAATAAACTTCTTTGCAAAGATAATGGACAAATTCACTGGTATTCGTGAGATGGGTGAGCATATAAGAACAGCAATGAATAAGGTTTTAGAGGTAGCACTGCTGCTTGGTTCAACCTTTGCAGCAAATGCGATGATTGCTGGTATAGGGCCTATGTTTATAATTGCATGCTATCTGTTAAACAAGCAGTCAAAAAAGCCGATTGTAGACATTGCAGTCGGGCCTGTAGCCGCAATACTGTTTGGCATTGTTGTAAATATTTTGGTGATAATTGGGCTTTATGTTGTTCCAGCGGCAAAGTAAGGCTTTTTTTGAGTTTTTTAGAGGTCTATAGGGAAATTAAAAGCGGTGCCGGGGCTTTTGCTCTGCACCGCTTTCTCTAATTTGAGACCATCAACATTTTTAGGAGACCCCAATGAAATTAAAACAAGGTTATACACTCATGCATGAGCATATCACCATTGACCTGTCCAAAGTAAAAAACGATGACGATGCCTGCCTTGACTGTTATGACCAAACCCTTGCAGAGCTTAAAGAGCTAAAGCAATCAGGGGTGGGCAATATCTTGGATGTAACTAATATAGGCATGGGACGGGATTTTGACTATGTCAAAAGAGCTGGTGGGCAAAGCGGGATAAATATCCTCTCGTCAACGGGTTATTATAAAGAGCCTTTCTTGCCAGTTGAGGTTTATGACAAAACTGTTGAGGAGTTGGCTGAGCAGATGTTAGCCGAAATTGCCTCAAAGCAGGTTGTTTGCATCGGCGAGATAGGAACAAGCAAAGACAAGATGACTGATATGGAAAATAAGGTTTTTTTGGCAAGCGTTGAGGCAGCTGCACAAAGCGGGACGCTTATTTACACCCACACAACATTAGGCACTTATGCTCTTGAGCAGGCAGATTTCTTTATCAGCCATGGAATCGACCCCCGCAGAGTCATTATCGGGCATATAGATTTGTCGCAGAACTTGGACTATATAAGGGAAGTGCTAAAAAAAGGGGTTTATGTGGGTTTTGACACTGTCGGCAAGAACAATTATTTTCCCGATGAGAACCGTGCGAGGTTTTTGGCAGCCCTTCAAGAGGAAGAAAAGTTAGACAGGGTAGTGCTATCCTTAGATATAACACGCAAAAGCCATTTGAGAGCTTTCGGCGGCATAGGTTATAACTACCTATTTCAAACATTTCTGCCTCTTTTAAGAGCAAAAGGGATAAGCGAGGAGTCGATAGATCAGATGTTGATAGAAAACCCAAAGCAGTTGTTGGAGGATAAATGAAAAGCGTCTACCCATTAGAAAGTATCTCTATAGAGCAAGCAAAAGAGTTTCAGTTTCGTATGGTTGACGAAATAACAAAAGAGTTCGGGGGTGCCGAGTTTCTCTCTATAGGCGACTTGGGGCTTGTCAGCGGATACAATAAACCCGCCACAACACTAAAAGCCGAAAAAGTAATAGCCTCTTTTTTTGGGGTACAAAAAGCACTTTTTATACGAGGTGCAGGGACTGGGGCAATTGCCAACGCTTTATTTTCAATCAAATCTTTAACCTCCCCAAATCTCTTGATACACAAAGCACCCATTTATAATACGACAAAAACCTCCCTCCAGATGATGGAGATAAAAACGGTAGAGGCTAATTTCAATAAGCTTGACGAGATAAATGATGTTATGGGCAAAAATCCCCAAATATCCGCTGCCCTTATTCAATATACACGTCAAAACATTGATGATTCTTATGATATGGGAGAGGTCATAAATGTCATAAAGCAAAACAGGGATATACCTATAATTACCGATGACAACTATGCTGTTATGAAAGTTAAGAAAATCGGGGTTGAACTGGGGGCAGACCTATCTTGCTTTTCGACTTTTAAGCTGCTGGGCCCGCAAGGTATAGGCTGTATTGTCGGAAAGCAAAAATATGTTGATTACATCGCCGCCCGCCTCTATTCCGGCGGCAGTCAAACGCAAGGTTTTGAGGCTATGGATGCATTAAGAGGTTTAGTTTATGCCCCCCTTGCTTTAGCTGTGCAGGCGCAAGTGGTGGAGGAGCTGGCGGGCAGATTAAATAGCGGGGAAATAGGAGAGGTGAGTTCCGCTTTTATCGCAAATGCCCAGTCAAAAGTTCTGATAGTGGAGTTTAAGGAAGATATTGCTAAAGAAGTGCTGCAAAAAGCCCAGTTGTTGGGGGCAGCCCCTCACCCCGTCGGAGCGGAATCTAAATATGAAATAGCCCCAATGTTTTACCGCGTCTCGGGGACTTTTCTTGCAAGCGACCCGTCCATAGCTAAGAGAATGATCAGGATAAACCCGATGAGAGCAGGTGCTAATACTGTCGTGCGAATACTAAAGGAAGCTCTTAAACAAGGAAAATAATGTTTTTAACGAAAACGATTGAAAATAACCCCAGCATAATCAAAGCAGCCTTTGCCCTCCATCAAAACAATCTCATCAGGCCGGATAGCTATGTTATAGACCTCGACGTTTTGCTTGATAATGCCTTAAAAATTTTGAGATGTGCCGCAAACAGCTCAATAAAGCTCTATTTTATGCTCAAGCAGCTCGGCAGAAACCCCTATATCGCCAAAAAACTTATGGAGCTGGGGTATGAGGGGGCTGTAACTGTGGATTATAAAGAGGCAAAGGTGATGATGGACAACAAAATTGCCATCGGAAATGTGGGCCATTTGGTTCAAGTCCCTCGCGGGGAGCTTGAGGAGATAATGCTATACAGGCCTCAGGTTATGACGGTGTTCTCCCTTGAAAAAATAAAAGCCATTGACGAAATATGTGCAAAACACGGGTTAAAGCAAGACATTTTGCTGCGGGTCTGGGATGACGGAGACAAAATATACCCTGCTCAAGAGGGCGGGTTTTATCTCCCGAGCCTTAAAATGCAGGTGGAGCAGATACTTAAACTAAAAAATGTCCGTATTGCAGGCGTGACGGTGTTTCCAGCATTCTTATGTGATGACGAAAACCGCGATATTGAGCCGACAAAGAATGCCCGCACAGCGCTTAAAGCCGTAGAAATACTGAAATTTTTGAATATTAAGGTTAAACAGATAAATTTGCCCTCGCAGACATGCTGTGCAAACATAAAAAAGCTGTCCTTGCTGGGGGCAACGCATGGCGAACCGGGTCATGGCTTATCGGGGACAACCCCTCTCCACGCTAAAAGCAACCAGCCCGAGAGACCTTGCGTGGTATATGTCAGCGAGGTGTCGCATAACCATAAAAATACCTCCTACTGTTATGGAGGAGGGTATTACCGCAGGTCAAATGTCGAAAATGCTCTTGTCGGAACAGGTCTTGAGGACAGCCAAAAAGTTCGGGTTTTGCCTCCTGCAGTGGATGTGATAGATTATTATTTCGGCTTAAACGGGGAGCAACAGATTGGCCAGACAGTTGTGATGGCATTTAGATTTCAAGCTTTTGTTACAAGGAGCGACATTGTTTTGGTTGAGAACTGCTCGTCAGAAAAGATGAAAATCGTTGGGATATACGATGCATTAGGGAGAGTTTTATGATGGCAAAAAGGTTTGTTGTCATTGTGCTTGATGGGTTTGGAATAGGTGCGATGGACGATGTAGGGGAGGTTAGACCTCAAGACATCAATGCAAATACTGCAAAACATATTATCAAGCAGTGCAAAAACATTAAGTTTGACATCCTTTTTGAGCTGGGACTGATGAATAGTATGGGATTTCAAGAGTTGGCGGGGTATAAACCTAACCCTGAGGCAGTGTTTGGGGTAGTCAATTTGGCTCATTTTGGCTGCGATACCTTTTTTGGACATCAAGAAATAATGGGAACTAAGCCAATAAAGCCGGTGATAGACAAATTTAACGACTATATCGGCAGGGTGGAGCAA
>JAITBH010000094.1 GCA_031283745.1 Candidatus Ectomicrobium neotermitis
TGGGCAGACAATTGAACATTAAATGCAAATATCGCAAACACAACGAGCAGAATGGATAAAATTTTCGTCTCTAAGTTTTTCATTTATGTTTTATTGCCAATTTTTCCTTTATTTTTATGTTCTTCCACATCTCTTCAATGTCTGCGATGCTGCTGACTTTATAGTTTCCAAAAATGTGGGGGTGGCGGCGAATGAGCTTTTTGTTGAGCTTGCTGATGATGGTTGCGATATCGAAATCTTTTTTCTCTTTGGCTATTTGAGCGTAAAACACTATCTGCAACAAAATATCGCCAAGTTCCTCTTCCATATTTTCAACATCTTTCTTCCCCACTGCTTGCTTTAGCTCTTTGCTCTCGGAAACCAAATATTTCTGAAGGCTTTCATAAGTTTGCTTTTTGTCCCAAGCACAACCATTTGCCGAGCGAAGTTTTGTCATGATGTCTACTAACTTTTCAAATTCTTTTAGGTATCTTTTCATTTAATTTTTACAATCTTTTACTTAACGCCCCTGCGAAGTTTGACATTGCATTATTGTCTATCAAAAGCCCTGTATTGAATAGCTTCTGCAACATGAACGCTTTTTATATCGATGCTTGCGTCAAGGTCTGCAATAGTCCGTGAAACTCTTAAAATTCTGTCATAAGCACGGGCTGAAAGCTTTAATTTGTCGATGGCTAATTTCAAAGTTCTCATTCCTTTATCGTCAACAATGCAGAAACGTTTTATTTCTTTAACGCCCATCTGAGCATTTGAATAAATTTTAAGACCCGCAAACCTCTGGACTTGGGCATTTCGAGCCGCAATAACCCTTTTTCTTATCTCCGAAGAACTTTCCTTTTTCTGATTTTCCCCGATAATCTCGTCAACTTTTAAGGCAGGCACTTCGATATGAATGTCAATTCTGTCGAGAAGAGGCCCTGAAATTTTGTTCCTGTATTTGCGGATTTGATGCGGGGTGCAAACACATTCCTTTTGGCTGTTGCCAAGATTGCCGCAGGGGCAGGGGTTCATAGCTGCTATCAACATAAAAGCGGCGGGGAAAACTAAGGTTTTGTTGGTTCGAGAAATTGTTATGCACTTATCTTCTAAGGGCTGCCTCAAAATTTCTAAAGCCTCCCGCTTAAACTCTGCAAACTCGTCTAAAAAAAGAACACCGTTATGAGACAGGCTCACTTCTCCCGGTTTTGGATAAGACCCTCCGCCCGCTAAAGCCACGGACGAAATAGTGTGATGAGGATGTCTAAAGGGCCTTCTTTTCATCAGCCCGCCTGCAAAACTTTTTCCCGCCGCAGACCAAATTTTTGTGGTTTCTATGGATTCGTCAAAGGTCATCGGGGGCAAGATCCCGGCAATTCTCTTGGCTATCATCGTTTTTCCAGAACCCGGAGGGCCGCTCATCAACATATTATGCCCGCCTGCCGCAGAAATTTCCGCAGCTCTTTTTGCCGCAAACTGCTCTTTTATGTCTGCAAAATCATCTCCGCCGTCCTCAGAAACTGCATTTGCCTTAGGCTTAAAAATATAAGGAACGCAAACTGTCCCGCCGTTTAAAAAAGCAACCACTTCTTTTAATGTCTTAAAGGGAAAAACATTTATCCCGTCAATTGCCGCCGCCTCTTGAGCATTTTCCGCCGGGACGATGATGTTTTGGAACTTGTCCTTTATTGAAAGAACTATGGGCAAGGCTCCCCGAATTTTCCTGATAGTTCCATCAAGCGAAAGCTCGCCGACAATGCAAAACTGCTCTAACTTCTCTTTTCGGACCGCCTCCACACAGGCAAGAATGCCGATCGCAATTGGGAGATCAAGGTATCCGCCATCCTTTTTGATGTCTGCCGGTGCTAAGTTCACCATGATTCTTTTGTTTGGGAAGTCATAGGCGGAATTTTTGATAGCTGCAAAAACTCTATTTCGAGACTCTTTTACTGCTGTGTCTGCAAGCCCGACAATTGAAATTTCTGGAACACCCGGTGAGATGTAAGTCTCTACCTCAACTAAGTTCGCTTCAATACCGTTTATTACAGCCGAATAAATTAGCGATAACATAAATGCCCCCATTATTTTTAGTGGATGAACCTAAAAAAATCAGGATTCATCCACAAAGTATAAAGACTATTTTTTTATGCTGGTATCGACTGCGGTGAACTGCTTGGGAGTATACCAAAATACCCTTTTACCACAAAAAGAAAATGGTCAATTTTTTTGAGCCAAAAACCCCTCATTTCTCGTCATAAAAACGACTTTTTGCGGGGCTTTTCTTCTTTTTGAATTAAGGAGCTGATTTTTATAACATCGCCAAGACGTTTAGACGCAAAAGTCGGTCAAAAAAAAGGAGGAAATTATGCAGATGACATTCAGATGGTATGGAGAAAATTTGGACACAATTCCCGTAAAGTTTATTAAACAAATTCCCGGCGTTACGGGGTTGGTTTGGTCTTTTCATGATGCTCAAGCAGGGGATTATTGGCCTTTAGAACGGATAGAAAAAGTGATGGCTTATATTAAAAAAGCTGGCTTCAACGGTGAGGTGGTCGAGAGTGTAAATGTTCACGAAGACATAAAGCTGGGGCTGCCTTCAAGAGCAAAATACATTGAAAATTACAAAAACACGCTCAGAAATTTGGGGAAAGCGGGGGTGAAAGTTATCTGTTACAACTTTATGCCTGTTTTTGACTGGACCCGTACTGACCTTTATCGACCTCTGCCTGATGGCTCAACGGCGCTTTTTTATGAAAAGTCTAAGGTTGAATCTATCAGCCCTTTTGAATTTTTGGAGAACATGAAGTCGCAGAAAGGTCTATCGGGGATGCCCGGATGGGAGCCGGAGAGATTGGCGAAGCTAAAGGAACTGTTTGAGGCTTATAAAGGGTTTACGGCTGAAACCCTTTGGGCTAACTTGAAGTATTTCCTTAGCGAAATCATACCTGTTGCTGAAGAAAGCGGAATTAAGATGGCAATTCACCCTGATGATCCTGCTTGGGAAATTTTCGGTTTGCCGAGATTGATAATTTCAAAAGCAAACATCAAACGTTTTTTAGAACTTGTAGACAGCCCTTCAAACGGCTTGACGCTTTGCACAGGTTCTTTAGGCTCATCATCATCAAATGACCTGCCCGACATTGTCAGAACTTTTGCCGACAAGATTTATTTTGCCCACATCAGAAATGTTTTGCGTTATCCAAATGGAGATTTCACGGAAGTTTCTCATCGTGCTTGCGATGGATCGATCGACACTGTTGAGGTAGTCAAAGCCTTTAATGATGCCAATTTCAAGTATTACTGCCGCCCTGATCATGGCAGGCATATCTGGGATGAGGAAAAACGCGACGGCTTAAAGCCAGGTTATGGTCTTTATGATAGAGCTTTGGGCATAATGTATCTTTGGGGAGTTTGGGATGCTTTTGAAAAGCTCAAAGGTGCTAAAAAATAAGTTAGATGTTTGGATAAAAGGAGGCAGGAAATGTTGGAATTAAAAAACAAGAAGTATGTGAGAGAACATAAGGCTGATTTTGCAAAAGCCGGTATTCATGTTGCAGATTTTGACACAGATGCTCTTTATAAACGCACCTATGAAGCGCCTGCTTGGATACATTTTGGTTCGGGCAATTTGTTTAAGGCTTTCCACAGCGTGCTTGCTCAAGAAATGATCGAAAAAGGTATATGGGACAAGGGAATTATTGTCTCTGATACCTTTATCTACGATATGATAAGCAAGGTTTATGAGCCATTTGACAATCTTGTGCTGCAGGTTGTGATGAAAGCTGATGGGACTATAAAGCCTCAGGTTATTTCAAGCATTACGGAGGCAATTGCGGCGGATTCTAATGATAAACAATCGTGGGAAAGATTGAAGGAAATTTTTAAGGCGCCATCCCTGCAAGTGGTTTCTTTTTCAATCACTGAAAAAGGCTATGACCTCAAGGCTTTAGATGGATCTTATCGCCCTGAGATTGTAAAGCAGTTTGACGGAGGGCCCGCTACACCGACCCATGCGATGATAAAACTTGCCGCACTTATGCTTGCAAGATACCAAAATGGGCAAAAGCCAATCGCTCTTGTTAGCACCGATAACTTTTCCCACAACGGAGACAAGCTCAAGGCTGCTGTTTTGGCGGTTGCTAATGAGTGGAAAGCCCGCAATTTTGTTGATCAAGGTTTTATCGATTATCTCGCAGACCCCAAGAAAGTTAGCTTCCCGTGGAGCATGATAGACAAAATCACTCCCTACCCCGCACCGAAAGTTCAAGAGCAACTCAAAGCTGTAGGTTTTGCAAACACGGATTTAATTCAGATAGACAAGAACACTGTGTCGGCAGTTTTTGTAAACACAGAAGAGGCTCAGTATCTTGTTATAGAGGATTCTTTTCCTAATGGCAGACCTCCGCTTGAGAAAGTCGGAGTTTATTTTACGGACAAAGAGACTGTCGATAAGGTTGAGAAGATGAAAGTTTGCACCTGCTTAAACCCTTTGCACACAGTGCTTGCAATTTTTGGTTCTATTTTGGGTTTTACATCCATCTCGTCTGAGACAAAGGATGAGGATCTCTTTAAGATTATCAACAAGGTAGGTTATGACGAGGGCATGGCTGTTGTTGTTGACCCCGGAATAATAAGCCCAAAGGATTTCATAAAAGAGGTTCTTACGGTTCGCTTTCCAAACCCAAATATCCCTGACACTCCGCAGCGGATTGTTACCGATACATCTCAAAAAGTCGGCATTCGTTTTGGAGAGACAATTAAATTGTATTCGCAGAGATCTTTAGACATAAACAAATTAGTTTTCATTCCTTTGACAATAGCTGCGTGGGCAAGATATTTGCTCGCTTTAGACGACAATGGAAAACCTTTCACCCCAAGCCCCGATCCTTTGCTTTCTCAGCTGCAGGATTTTCTTAAAGGTGTTGAGCTTGGAAAACCTGAAAGTGCTGAGGGGAAATTGAAACCTATTTTGTCTAACACGAAAATCTTCCAAGTCGACCTGTATGAAGTCAGGTTAGGAGAAAGAATAGAAGGATATTTTAAGGAACTAATTGCAGGACCCGGTGCGATTAGAAAAACCTTGAAAAAGTATCTCAATTAAAGAGGAAACTTATGAAAAATTTTATTGACAAAGACTTTCTGCTCTCAACGCCAACAGCAAAAACCCTATACCATGATTTTGCGGCAAAAAAGCCTATCTTAGATTATCACTGCCACATTCAACCTAAAGACATTGCTGCAAATAAAAATTTTGAAAACATCACTCAGCTTTGGCTTGGTGGGGATCATTATAAGTGGCGTTTGATGAGGGCTGATGGAGTGGCGGAGAAATATATCACTGGCGACGCACCTGATTTTGAGAAGTTTCAAAAGTGGGCGGGGACGCTTGAGAGAGCAATAGGAAATCCGATTTTCCACTGGAGTCATTTAGAGTTGCAACGGTATTTTAATGTTGACAAACCCCTGACGACAAACAATGCAAAAGAGATCTGGGATTTGTGCAATGAGAAATTAAAAAGCCCGAAAATGACCCCTAAAGAAATAATCAAACAGTCGAAAGTTAGGCTGATCTGCACCACCGACGACCCTGCAAGTTCTTTGAAGTGGCATAGCTATATCAGAGAGGACAAAACTTTTGATGTTCAAGT
>JAITBH010000101.1 GCA_031283745.1 Candidatus Ectomicrobium neotermitis
TCTAAATCAGCAACAGGGTAGCCGTCTAAACTCCTCCACGAAGTGGGATAAACAAAGAAAATATCCACATTTTTTGACGCTTTCTTAGGCAAAGCCAGCCAATGGCTGCTGTCTGAATAATCAACTGCCTCAACTGTAATCCCCTCAACTGCCTGAACTTTCTGAGCAAATGCCTCTTGAGGCAGTGCAAAAATAGCACCCCCTACAAAAACAATGCTCAAAACCGACAAAATTAACCTTTTCATAATTTCCCTCCTTTAATATCTAAAACCGATTTTCCTAAATTTTTTGCTGCCTTTACCATTTTGCCCTCCTTTCTGATTTTTATTGCAACTTTATTTGACCGCATTCTGCCGCTCTGTTCCTAAAAAACACCTCCCAAATCTACCTCAAAATTCCAAAAGATACGCCCAAATATATCCACAGCAAAAAGCGACTTATCCACAGATTTTATATAAATATCCCCAGTTTTTATGGTTTTGATTAAAGAATGCAAAAGTGTTAGTATTCACATTTGTTGGTAGTCGGACAAAAAAGAACAAGGAGGTTCAGTGATGGTAGCAAAAATGATTGAAATTCGTTGGCATGGCCGCGGCGGGCAAGGTGCAAAAACCGCGGCTCTTTTGTTTGCCCAAGCAGCTATGGCGACAGGCAAGTATATTCAAGCTTTTCCTGAATATGGCCCAGAAAGAATGGGAGCGCCTGTGCAGGCATTTAACCGAATTAGCGACGACCCTATTACTATTCATTCAGGGGTAACAAACCCTGGTTATGTGGTGATTCTCGACCCGACTCTTATAGAAACTGTCAATGTTACAGATGGAGTAAGCAAAGATGGGAAGGTTATAGTCAATACCTCTTTTTCGGCTGATGAAATTGCCAAGCAGCTCGGAATAGATAAATCCCAAGTTTGTGTAGTAAATGCTAGTCAAATTGCCCAAGAAACCATCGGACGCAATATCCCCAATACTCCTATGTTAGGTGCATTGGTCAAAGTTATCGGCAATTTAGACATCGGAGGCGTTTTAGAGGATACAAAGAGCAAGTTGTCGGTTAAATTTGCCAAAAAGCCCGAGGTTATTGAGGGCAACTTGTCATCTATCAAACGTGCTTATGATGAAGTAAAGGTTTCTTAAATTAAGGTTTAGGAGGAAAAAAGTGAAAAAAGAGGAAAATAGAAAGTTTAATGTTAGCGAACTTGTCGAAGCGGGCTTAGTTGAGGGGGGAACAGCGGAAGCTTTTCTCACTGGCAGCTGGCGTTCCGATAGACCTGTTTGGGACAAAAATAAGTGCATACATTGTTTGAACTGTTGGATCTCATGTCCAGATTCATCCATAAAGATAGCGTCTGATGAAAAGAGGGTGACGGTTGTGACGGGCATAGATTATGATCATTGCAAAGGTTGCGGCATATGCGCCGCGGAATGTCCTCCAAAGATAAAAGCACTCTCTATGGAACAGGAAAAGAAATAATTAAAAGGGGTTAATGAAATGATAAAGACAATATATTCAAAAGGAAAACTCGCAGCAAAAACAGGAAATGAGGTTATGGCTGAGGCTATGCGTCAGATAGAACCCGATGTAGTAGCGGCTTATCCTATAACTCCTGCTACCGAAATTGTTCAGATTTTTTCGCAGTTTGTTGCTGATGGAAAGGTTAAAACGGAGTTCGTTGCCGTTGAAAGCGAACATTCCGCTATGTCTGCTACTTTAGCCGCCACTGCGGCAGGGGCAAGAGCGATGACTGGAACCTCCTCACAGGGGCTTTGCTATATGTGGGAAATGTTAAACATTGCGGCAGGTTTGAGGCTTCCCGTTGTTTTAGCAGAGGTAAACAGAGCCATCTCAGCTCCGATAAACATTCACGGCGACCAATCAGACACTATGGGCGCCCGTGATACAGGCTGGATTCAGATTTATTCAGAAAATTCTCAAGAAGCTTATGACAATATGATTCAGGCAGTCAGAATTGCCGAAGCAGCTAAACTCCCCACCCTCATCACCACAGACGGCTTTATTATCTCCCACTGTATGGAAGTTGTAGAGCTTTATCCCGATGAGGATGTCAAAAAGTTTGTAGGTCAGTATAAGCCCGATAGGTATCTTTTAGATGTTGACCGTCCCGTAACTTTGGGTTCAATCGAGTTGCAGGATTTCTATTTTGAACATCGTTGGCAGCTTGCCCAAGCCATGAGAGACTCTAAAAAGATTATTTCTGAGGTTGCGGAAGACTTTGAGAAGACTTTCGGCAGGAAATATGACTTTTATGAGAAATATAAACTTGACGATGCAGAGATAGCTATTGTTGTGATAGGTTCAACAGCGGGAACTGCCAAAGTAGCAGTAGACGCATTAAGAGAGAAAGGCGTTAAAGCGGGCTTATTGAAAATTAGAGTGTATAGGCCTTTCCCCGCAGAACTCATCGCCAAGGATTTGGCCAAGATCAAAGCTTTTGCCGTTTTAGACAGAGCTGATTCTTGTTCTGGAACTTTTGCACCTCTTTATACCGATGTTGTTGCGGCTTTATATGCAGCAGGTGTAAGTGCTCCAAAGGCGATAAATTATGTTTACGGTTTAGGCGGAAGAGAGATAAGTGTTGCTCATTTAACTCAAGTTTATGACACGCTTTCTAAGATAGCATCAGGAGATGCCCAAGCATCAACCAATCTTGAATACATAAACGTAAGGTTGTAGCGGCTATCAAATCATTGAAAATAAAAGAGGAGAAAAAAATGGCAAATCTCAAAGAATTAAGCAAAAACCCTGAAAGGCTTAGCGGCGGACATCGCCTATGTGCGGGTTGCGGAGCCGGGGTAGTAATGAGACAGACTTTAATGGCAGCAGGTGCGGACCCTGTCGCTGTAGTGTGTGCAACGGGTTGTGTGGAAGTTTCCACAACTATCTATCCCTTTTCAGCATGGAAAGTTCCTTTTTTCCACAGTGCTTTTGAAAATTCTGCGGCAACAGCCAGCGGAGTTGAAACTGCATACAAGAGCCTCAAAAAACAGGGCAAGATAAACAAAGACATCAAATTTATAGCTTTCGGCGGAGATGGAGGGACTTATGACATAGGCCTTCAGTCTTTATCGGGTGCAATGGAAAGAGGACACAATATGCTTTATGTCTGTTACAACAATGAAGCATATATGAACACAGGTATTCAGCGGAGCGGTGCTACCCCTAAAGGTGCAGACACCACAACAGCTCCTGCCGGCAAAAAAGAGCAAGGCAAAGCCCAAAACGAGAAGGATCTCACAGCTATTATGGTTGCCCACAATATCCCTTATGTCGCTCAAAGCTATCTCGGCAACTGGAACGATTATGTGACGAAAGTTCAGAAAGCTTTAGCTGTCGACGGACCGGCTTTTATAAACATTCTCACCCCTTGCCGTTTGGGTTGGGCTTATAAGCCTGAGGACACGATGGCTCTTTCAAGACTTGGAATGGAAACCTGCTTTTGGCCGGCTTTTGAGGTGGTAAACGGTGTATACAAAATCACTGTTTTCCCCAAAGAAAAGAAGCCGATCACAGAGTTCTTAAAGCCTCAAGGTCGTTTTAAGCACTTGTTAAAGCCCGAAAATGCAGGGGTTATTAAGGAAATTCAAGATTACATTGATCTTAAATGGGAGATACTAAAGAGACGCGACGAGTTAGGAAAACAAGGTATACCTGCTTAAAGGAGATTCATATGAGCATAAAAGAGAAAGTTCAAAAAGCATTAGACGGGGTTAGGTCAGGGCTTCAGGCAGATGGTGGAGACATAGAATTAGTAAATGTCAGCGATGACGGAGTGGTTCAAGTTAAACTTACAGGGGCTTGCGGGTCTTGCCCAATGGCACAGATGACCTTGCAGTTTGGAGTAACAAAAGCTGTCAAAGATGCAGTCCCAGAGGTTAAAGAAGTTCAAGCGGTATAGTATGCTAATAGGCGTTCTTTCCGATACGCACAATGACGGTGGATCAATACAAGAAGCAATAATGTTTTTTAATCTCCGCAATGTCGACATTGTTCTGCATTGCGGAGATATTTGTCTGCCCCAATATGCGGCTTCCTTTCATGAATTACACAGTGGATTTAAGGCAGTTTATGGCAACAATGATTTTTATTCCACAGAGTTAGACAGAGTTATTTCCCAGTTTGGCATCATCTCGCGTCAACCCTTCAAATTTAACCTCAAAAACAAATCTTTCATCATGACCCACCAACCCCCCTCCATAACCACTGGAGCCGATTTCATTTTATTTGGGCACACACATAAGAAAAAAATCCAAAAAGTAGGGCAAACCATCATCTTAAACTCAGGAGAAGTATGCGGTTGGCGTTATGGCATAAAAACAGTTGCCTTAATTTATCTGCCCGACGAAAAAGGAAAAGCAAGTAACAGCAGTTTGCTTGGCTGGGAGGAAAAAGCAATAAAAGTGGAAATTTTTGACTTAAAAAGGAAAACCGTAGTGGACGCTATTTAGGCTGACAATCAAAATGATCAAAACAATTTACCTATCAGACATCGGGGGCGGGGCAAAAGCCCATTATCTTTTTAATTTCTTATCGGAGCCGTCATCGTCCGATATTTGTGTGTTTGCTTTTGTCAAAGAGGAGATACTGCAGGATTTTTATGAGGACATAAAAACTTTTTTTGGCGAGGTTGCTCCTCAAAAGGTGTTTTTATATCCTCCCGACAATCTATCAGCCCGAATTGAAGTAGTTGAAAAGGTTAAAAACCTCTCAAATTTCATTGTTTGTGCTAGCGACTCATCTCTATCGGCACCCCTTCCTGCTCATGGCTCAGACGAATCTTTTGTGATAGAGGCAGACAAGAACTACCAGATGGCGGACATTATTATGCGTCTAGCAAATATGGGTTATTCGCGTCAGCCTTTTGTTGAGGACAGGAGGCAGTTTGCGGTGAGAGGGGAAATAATTGATGTTTGGGTTGGCAATGCACAAAACCCTAACCGCATACTTTTTGAGTTAGATATTGCTCAATCCATAAGATGTTTTGACCCCATAACCCAGCTTTCTAATGATCACATCAACGAGATAAATATCCTCCCCGCTGAAATTAAAGATTGCACCTCAACCCTCAAAGATTATTTTCCGCATGTCACAGCCCGGAAGTTCCTGTTTTTTGATTACAAACTCGATAGAGATGAAGAAGAAAGCCTTGCTCAAAACCTCTTGATAAATGACCCGCTCAACCCAAAAGCTGTCCCTCAAAACTATAAAAGTTTTGCGGGCTTTTCGGGCGATGCGGGTTTTTTTATGAACTCCATAGAAAATTTTGCCAAAAATGGGGTTACGGTAAAGATTTTCTGTGCAAATGTCGGCGAGCAGGAAAGAATTGTTGACCTCTTAAACGATAGACGGCTTCAGTCTGAAAAAATCGAGCTGTTTTTGGGGTATTTGTCCGAGAGTTTTTATATTGAAAAAACCCAAACCGCTTTTGTCTCAAGCAGGGAGATGCTTTATAAAAGGAAGCCCGTCAATTTCCCTAAAATTAAGGGCGGCAGACGCATTTCCGATATTTGGGAAATTTCCGCCGGCGATTATGTTGTCCACGAAAAATACGGTATCGGCAGATATGTGGGGCTAAAAACCATTTTGCGGGGAAATAAAGAGTCCGACTACCTATGTATTGAATATGCACAAGGCGACAAACTTTATGTCTCCCCTGATGCCATAAAAAAGGTCAAAAAATATATCGGCGTTGAAGGGGCAAAACCAAAACTTTATTCGATGGATGGTCAGGCTTGGGAAAAGGTGAAGTCAAAAGCCCGGGAGGAGGCAGCCAGATTTGCCAAAGAGCTTTTGGCGCTTTATGCCCAGCGGAGCTTGATTAAGCGGCCCCCCATATCAGGCGAAAGTGTTTGGGAAAAGGAGTTTGCTGAGGCTTTTCCTTATGAGGAAACCCCCGATCAGCTCAAAGCGATAAGCGATATCAATTCTGATTTTATAAAACCCTATCCGATGGAAAGGTTAATTTGCGGCGATGTGGGTTATGGGAAAACGGAGGTAGCGGCTCGTGCAGCATTTAAGACCATACAATCGGGCAAGCAGGCGGCGGTTTTAGCCCCCACAACGGTTTTAGCACAGCAGCACTACAACACTTTTTATAACAGGCTCTCGATTTTCCCTTTGCGTGTTGAGGTTTTAAGCAGATTTCAATCTAAAAGCGCTCAGCAGGATATTTTGCAAGCCCTCAATACTGGCAAGGTGGATATGATCATCGGCACTCATCGTCTCTTGCAAAAAGATGTCCACTTTTCAAACTTGGGGCTTTTGATCATTGATGAGGAACATCGCTTCGGCGTTAAGCAAAAGGAAATGATCAAAGATATGAAAAAGAATATCGATATTCTGATGCTCTCAGCCACCCCTATTCCCCGAACCCTCTCATCAGCGCTGTCAGGTTTTAGAGACCTTTCCATCATAGAAACTCCCCCCTCAGGAAGGCTTCCCATCGAAACTTCGTTATCTTTATATGACGAAAGCGTCATCAAAAAGATCATCACAGCAGAACTTTCAAGGAATGGGCAGGTTTTTTATGTTTATAACGAGGTTGTCAATATGGCCGATAAACTCAAAACCCTAAGGCTTCTCGCTCCTCAAGCTCGGATTGCGTCTTTGCACGGGCAGATGAAAAGTAAAGATATTGAGAGCATTATGTGGAAGTTTACTCACGGCGAGATTGATGTTTTGTTGGCAAGTGCAATTATTGAGTCGGGTTTAGACATTCCAACGGCAAATACGATGATAATTGAGGACGCACAAAATTTTGGTCTTTCACAACTTTATCAGCTACGGGGGCGGGTTGGCAGGGAAAAGCGGAAAGCTTATTGCTATCTGTTTTATTCAGACAAAAACCTAAGCCTTGAGGCAGTAAAAAGGCTTGAGGCTATGAAAGATTTTGCCGATCTGGGTTCAGGGTTTAGGCTTGCGATGAAAGATTTAGAGATACGCGGGGCTGGTGGGATTTTGAGCAAAAATCAGCACGGTTTTGTGAGGGATATTGGCTACGATATGTTTGCTCAGCTGCTTGAGGAGGAAGGAATTAAGGCTAAAGGTTATGCCCCCATTCAAGAGGTCTCAAGTTCAGCTTGCGAGATAAGCTTAAACATCAAAGCCCTTTTGCCGCAATACTATATTGAAGATGAGGACACAAGAATTGGTTTTTACAGGAAACTTGCCGACTCAAAAACGGCTGAGGATGTTAAAAATCTCAGCTCGGAGATGGTTGACAGGTTTGGAAAGCTGCCCATTGAGGCCAAAAACCTATTTGATGTGGTTTTTTTGAGGCTTGAGGCGCAAAGGTTTGGTCTTGAGAGCATAAGCGAGGCAAAAAACTATATGTATTTTTATTTTTCAAGGCAGGCAGATTTCTCAAATGAGGCAGTTTCGGGTCTAATTAAAAGGTTTGATAAAGCAATAGAATTTATGCAGGATAAATATTATGGCTTTAAGATAAACAAGGATTTACTTGCAACAAATAGAGCAAACTCTTGGGCAGATGAGGGGCAGCAAAGCCTGTTTTTTGCCAAAAATACGGTCAAAGAGTT
>JAITBH010000112.1 GCA_031283745.1 Candidatus Ectomicrobium neotermitis
GTCATAACTTGGAAAACTTTCCGCTCAGAAAAATCCATTATCTTGCTAATTATCTGCCGAGAATAATCCGGCAGCGGCGAGGTGATTTCATTTGAAAGCAAAAAGTCTATCTCGTCGGCTTTTACCGATGTGCTTTCTCTGCCGCGAGAAACTCTTAACGCCAAAGCGGCTGCTATAGTTGAGATAATAGTTACCGCAAACTTAAACGCTTTTGCACATCTGACCACAAAAGGCAAAACGATCTCAGAAATTTTTTGAGCATTATATCGGGCTATAGTTTTTGGAATGATATTTCCAATTATCAAAGTTGCAATCACTGCTGCTGCGGGCAAAATCAAATCTTTCTCGACAAAAAATAATATCGGTGCGCCCGAAAAATTTAAGTCAGCGGCAATTGATGTCGCAAGAATGCTCACTGCAACAACCAACAAGTTCACCCAAATTTCTATGGCAGTTATGGTCTTGTCATAATTGTTTTCCCAAAACACCGCATACTTTAACAGTTGCGGTTTTTTTGTTTTCAGCTCTTTAAGTTGCCTGCCTGTCAAACTCACAATTGCCGTTTCAGACATATTAAAAAGCACCAGCAATCCCAGCGACACAATTGAGAGAATAAATTTTGCTATCACCAAAGCGCTCATTTTTTTGCCCCCGCAGGATTTTTCCCCAGCTCATACTCATCGACAATTTCTCCAACAAGTTCCTCCAAAATGTTTTCAAGCGTCACAAAGCCGATTGTCCCATCGCCTTCTTTAATAAAAGCGATATGCGTCTCCCCAGACTGCATTTTGTTTAGCAGCTCATTTATTTTTTTTGCACCGTCGATAAAGTAAGGCTCTTTGATTAGCTGCTTAATAATTTGCGGCTCGTTTTTTTCTAAAGCACCCAACACTTCTTTTATGTGGACATAGCCGATAACATTGTTTGGTGCATTTTTATAAACAGGAACGCGGCTTTTTGAAGTGTGTATCACCAGATCAAGAAAGCTCTCATCGTCAAGGTCAATGTCTACCGCCTCCATCTGCTCAAGGGGATGCATAATTTTTTTGACGGAAATTTCTCCAAAGCTCAAAGTCCGCTGGAGCATCTTTTGCGTTTCATTGTCAAAGGCGCCGGTGGTTCCGCCCTCATCGATAATGTTTTTTGCCTCCTCTTTGCTGAGTTCGCCAGACAAAGAGCCTGAGGTTTTTGGGGAGATAATTTCGACAAGTTTGATGATTGGATAAATGAAAGGTTTGAAAAGTTTTTCTATTTTGGAGAGTTTTCCGACGGCAAATACTGTTACTTTTTGTGCGTGTTTTCGGGCATAAATTTTCGGGCTAATTTCCCCGGCGGTAAGAATTACGAATGTCGTCAGCAGCCAAGTCGCAAATTCAACGATATGCCGATCGATCATAAAAAAAGCCTGCCGAGCTACATAGGCAGACAAGAAACTCATAAACATATCAGCGATGACATTGATGGTTAGTATAAGTGAAAGCAGATAAAACGGGGATTTGAGCCAAGTGCTTAGGCTGTCGGCAAGTTTCGGTTTTTGGGCGATAAGTTTTTTCACGCGGACTCTTGAGAGGCTTGTTATCGCAATTTCGGATGCCGACATAAAAGCCGATATGCAAAGAAAAACCAAGAAAAAAAATGTCCCTAAGAGAATAAGCATTTATATAGTTTGTCCTGAACCTCAAACATCTTTTTTTTATTTTGCTCGTCGTAATCGCTATACCCGCAAAGGTGCAAAACGCCGTGCAATGACAAATACATCACTTCCTCAATTAACGTATTTCCAAAATATTCTGCCTGCTTTATCAGACGCTCATCAGCAATATAAATATCCCCAATCATCAACTTTGTGTCTATCAAAAAGGCAATCACATCCGTAACTTGTGGTGTATTTCTATAAGTCGTATTCAACTCTTTAATCTCTGCATTGCTCACCAAAATAAAATTTATCCGATAGGTCTTTTTGCCCTCGTGTTTAAGCACCGCCCGTGCAGCTTTTTTTATTGGCGGCTCCAACTTTCTGATAAACCCAAAAACCCCAATATTTTTAACTATCTTTTTTTTCATCGTTTTCCTCATACTTAATTCGTGAGTGATGCATTCTCAGCAGCACTGAGGTGATATTCTCTTTTATCAACTCCAACTCCTTAAAAGTTATCGGGCATTCGCAAAACTGCTCATCCTCAATTTTTGCCGCCACAATTCTGTTTACCATTTCGCTAATTTTTGAGCTCGTCGGCTCATCGATTGCCCTGCTTGCGGCCTCACAAGAATCCGCCAACATCAGTATTGCCGCCATTTTGCTCTGCGGTTTTGGACCGGGATACCTACAATCATTTTCATTTAAATCAATATCGTCCTCATCCTGACCTTGCGACGCTTTGTTGAAAAAATAAGACATCACAGTTGTCCCGTGATGAGAGACGATACAATCAATAATGTCATTGTCGATATTATATTTCTTAGCAAGTGCCACCCCGTCTTTGATATGTGAAATTAGAATTAACGTTGACATTGTCGTCGTCAAATCGTCGTGAGGGTTATGCCCGCCTCCCTGATTTTCAATAAAGTATTCGGGATTTTTTAGTTTGCCAATATCGTGATAGTAAGAAATGACCCGTGCCAAAATTGGGTTTTCGCCTATAGCTTGAGCGGCTTGTTCGGCAATGGTGGCGGTTTGTAGGGAGTGGTGATAAGTTCCGGGAGCTTTCAACATCAAGGTTTTAAGCAGCGGATTATTAAAATCGGCGAGTTCGATAAGTTTGATATTGGTTGTGCGGGAAAAAAGTCTTTCAAAGATGGGCATTATCACCAGCAAAATTGTCAGCACCAAAAGTCCATTTAGCAAGCCGTAATACATATTCCTTTGATACTGCCAAAACGGGTAAAACTTGAGCAGATAAAACATTGTGATGATAACTACATTTACCCCAGTCGTGATCACTGCTGCGATAACAAAATCCCACCGGTTTCTGATTTTTTTTGCCTTTGTCAAAACCGCCGCCCCCCCGCCGAGCATAATCACAAAAATATCAAAACGCATACCGCTCAAAAACGCCGCTATCAGCGACAAAATGACGGCATAAATTAGCCCCAGCCGCGGGCATAAAAGCATAACGCCCATAATCACAAAAGCACTTATGGGAAACACTAAAACTGAAGAGTAATGGCGGAAAACATTTATTAGCACGATTGCGATAATCAGGTTTAAGCAAGTTAAAACCACTGCATCATTATCGCTGGCTATGGAGGGCTCTTTTCTGGTCTCAAAAATAAACACATATGCAATCACTAAAGTCAAAATGCCGACGGAAAGGAGATTTGCATAAGAGTAGGGCATTCCGGCGGCAATTAAAAAGTATGTGATTATGAAAGTTAAAAGAACGGACAACACAATCGGAACTTTTATCTCGGCTGCAAGGAACCGTTTGGTATTTCTTATCACTGGGCCTTTTTTTTCAGAGTCAAAACTTTTGGCAAGATTTATCAAAAAGTCTCTTACCCACAACTTAATTTTGTCCACATTGACCTCACTTAACTTTGCGAGCAACTTTATTTAGCAGCCTGCTTGAGAGAAATTTTGATACCAAGTTCTCGGAGCTGCTTTTCTCCAACTGGGGACGGCGCATTTGAGAGAGGGTCGAGAGCTTTTTGTGTTTTAGGAAACGCTATCACCTCTCTTATCGACTCTTCCCCGCATATCAGTGCGCACATTCTGTCAAAGCCCAAGGCTATCCCCCCGTGAGGAGGAGCCCCGTAAGAAAGTGCGTCAAGCAAAAACCCAAATTTTTCTTTTGCAGCCTCAGGCGATATGTTTAACAAATCAAAAACCTTTTCCTGCACATCTTTACGGTGAATCCTTATCGACCCCCCGCCTAACTCCACCCCGTTTAGCACAATGTCATAAGCCCTTGCCCTCAAATTTTTGGCATTTTCCTCATTCAAAATCTCTCCCGCTTTTGGCGATGTGAAAGGGTGATGGAGGGCAGACCACTTATGTTCTGTGTTATCCCACTCAAAAAGCGGGAAATCTACAACCCACAAAAAGTCGAACTTTTTCCTGTCTATCAAACCCAAGTCCTTGCCCATTTTTAATCTCAAAGCTCCAAGCCCTTGTGCTGCGATTTTTTCGTCGTCAGCCAAAAACACCACCAAGTCCCCTTTTTTTGCCCCAAGTTTGGCGATAATTGTCTTAATTTCCTCATCTTTGAAGTATTTGACGATATTTGATTCCGCCCCGGTGTCCGTGATTTTCATCCAAGCTAGCCCTTTTGCACCAAAATCTCCTACAAATTTAGTCAGCCCGTCAATTTCGGATCTTGAAAGCACCGCACCCTTAGGTATCGCCAACCCTCTCACGCATTTTCCTTTAGCCAAAACATTGGCAAAAACGCTAAACCCGCAGTTTTTTAGCTCCTCGCTAAAGTCCGCAATTTCCATTTCAAACCTTGTGTCAGGCTTATCCGACCCATACTTGAGCATAGCCTCAGCATAAGAAATCCGCTTAAAAGGGGTTTTTATGTCTAAATCCACCGTCTGCTTAAAAGCCCAAGCCAGCATTTTTTCCGTTACTCCGATAATGTCCTCTTCATCGATAAAAGACATTTCCATATCAATCTGCGTAAATTCCAGCTGTCTATCAGCCCTCAAGTCCTCATCTCTAAAGCAGCGGGCAATTTGATAATACTTGTCAAAGCCCGACACCATAAGAATTTGCTTAAAAAGTTGCGGACTTTGGGGCAAAGCGTAAAAACTCCCGTGATGGATTCTTGACGGCACGAGAAAATCCCTTGCCCCTTCGGGTGTCGACTTGGTCAAAAACGGAGTTTCAATCTCTAAAAACCCTTCATTATTGAGGAAATCCCTCACAGCTTTTGAAAGTTTATGCCTAACAATGAAATTTTTCTGGAAAACGGGGCGGCGGAGGTCTAAATATCGATATTTGAGCCGAATTTCCTCAGAAACATCGCTCCAATCTGATATTTCAAATGGCAAAGCGGGCGAGGAATTTAAAATTTCAAGCTCTGAGACCACCAATTCCGCATCTCCTGTGGGCATATGCGGGTTTATTGTTCCATCGGGTCTCTGTCTAAGTTTGCCTTTTGTCCAGATGGCATATTCGCTTCTCATTTTTTCCGCCGCGGCAAAAATTTCTTTCCGCTCAGGCTCAAAAACCACCTGCAAAATGCCTTCTCTATCCCTCAAATCGATAAAAATGACACCGCCGTGATCCCGCCGTGAGTGCACCCACCCGCAAACCTGAATTTCCTTGCCGATATCCTCTTTTCTAATCTCCCCGCAATACATACTCCGTTTCATTGATTTCTCCTATTTGTTGATTTCTTCAATCAGCTTAAAAGGCACCAAGTTATGCCAAAAAAGCAGTGCAATTACAGTTTTGCAATCGCGAATTTTGCCTGCAAACAACATATCTATCGCTTCCCCAATAGGCAAAATTTCCTTGTTGACAATTTCGTCAACATCAGGCTGGCTTTTGCCCTCTGTGAGGTCAAAAGCTGCATAGATATGTAGGAGTTCGGTAGAAAAAGTTGTGGAAGGGTAGAAAGAAATCATCTTTTGGAAGGTTTTTGCTTTATACCCAGTCTCTTCTTTGAGTTCCCTTCTGATAGCTTTGAGGGGGTTTTCGCCCTTTTCAAGTTTTCCAGCGGGCAGCTCTAAGGTTATCTCATTGATGGGGTATCGATACTGTTTTACAAGCACAATCAGTCTTTCGTCTAAAAACGGCAGCACGGCTGCTGCCCCCGGGTGACCCAAATACTCCCTTTTAGACATATGCTTATTGGGCAACATCACATCATCACAATAAAAATCAACTGCTTTACCTTTGTGAAGTAAGTTTTTTTTAACCAACTTCTCCTTCATAATCATAATTTTGGCTCCTTTTTTTTCGATGCTTCTAACTTTTGGCGATTATACTAAATCGAACGGCTTTGCAGGCGTTCCACCTGAACGGCTTTGCAGGCGTCCCACCTGAACGGCTTTGCAGGCGTCCCACCTGAGGGGTTAGTGATTAGTGGTTAGTGGTTAGTCAACTGCAACGGCAACGACAAACGCCTTTGTGGACGGGCTGGAAGCCCCCTTTCTAAAGGGGGTGCCGCCGGCAGGCGGCGGGGGTTTGTCTTTGCCGTGTCGTGGTCTTTGTCTTTAACTATCCACTAACCACTAACCACTGATCACTGTCGTTCAGGTCGTTGACTAACCACTAACCACTAACCACTTTCGTTCCACTGTCGTCCTCACTAACCACTGATCACTCGCCGTAAAATGTGTTATACTCCGCACCGTTACAGCGTGGCGACTCTTGAAGACGGAAGCTCATTTTGGCTCAATTTTCTCGTGGGGCGATTTCGCTAAAATCCGCACTCTAATGTGTGCAAAGAAGGTCATCTTTCATGAATATAAGTAATTGTATATATATAAAAAAGTCTTTTATAAGTAATAAAGAATCAAAAGAATTAGAAGCACCAAAGTCAATCATTTCGCTGTTGAAGCGGTTTTGTTTTTTTGTCGTTGTGGGGATAACTGTAGCTTTTCTACTGTTGATAAGATCACCTCTCTGGGCGGCAAGCTGGCAAGATTTAAGCACTGCATGGGGAGGATCTGGAACCTCCTTCTCTCTCAATACCGATATCACAGATTTCAGCGGTACCCTCGCAGATCTCAACAGAGACTTCACAATAACTGGCGGAAGTAGCCTCGCAATTCTTAGCCCCAAAACTGGCTTTAATAGTGCAGCCTTCACTCTGAATACGGGAAATGCTTTAACTCTCACAAATGTGGCACTTCAAGGCTTCAACACTAACTCATCTGCAGGTCCCATCAATATTACCGCAGGAGCAACACTCATCATCGCCAACACTATAGCTGGCACTAACCTCGTTTTTGATAAAAACAAAACGGCGTCAGGTCAGTCCAACGATATCTATGTCAACTCAGCTGCAAAGCCAAGTATCCACTTAAATGCTGTTGCAGGCTCAACAATCTCACTTCTTGGCGGTATTCAGATGAGCGGAGGGAATCTAAAATTGGATACTTCCCCGGGCAGGGTCATTTTAGGCGGATATAACTCTTTTACTACCCTTGCCTCAGGCATAAATATTAACACTGCATCCTCTTCCCTCGAGTTTTTAAATGCAACTGCTGTTTTTAATGTCGGATCGGGCAATAGAATTCAGTTAACTGCTAATAACGCAGAGCTTTTAATTACAAATTCATCGGTTACTTTTATGAATGCTACCTATGACAACGGTCAAGGTATGTTTATAAGTGCGGCCAGTAATGGTACTACACGGCATAGAGTAACAATAAAAAACTCCTATGTAAGATTTGACAATTCCGCAAACCCTAATCACGGCGGCACATATGGTGCCATCGCTTGGAGATCGGGTGCAGGTCCCTATGAAACGACGCAGAGCAGTTTTAGCATTACCGACTCAACTGTTGTTTTCCATGGTAACAGAGCTCGGGTAGGAGGAGCCTATCTTGTTAGCGGCAGTGCAATTCTCGCCTATGTCAATTCTTTCATAACCTTTTCATCTAATACATCTACTGCCGATCTTGGCGGCGCCATAAATATGGAGCATTGGGCTAAATTATTGATTGATGGAGGTAAGGTAATTTTTTCCAACAATAAAACGTCGGGTGATGGTGTTACAGGGGGAGCCCTTGCGGCAAAAGGCTCTACGATCAATTTTATAAATACAGAAGTTACTTTCAATAATAACGAGTCAGGCTCTTTCGGTGGAGCTTTAGACTTAAAGCGAGGCGATTCTACTATAGGCTCATATGGTAGTTTTGAGAACTCAAAAGTCACATTCATTGGAAACACTACAAAGTTACATGGTGGAGCTGTTTCAGTAAGAAATAGCGGTTATTTGATGATAATGGGAAATAAAACAAGGGTTTTCGTGTTAAATAATCAAGCTGGGGATGGATATGGCGGAGGATTTTATGTTGGATATGGGGGAGACAATCAGCAATCAAATACAAATACAATAACCCTCAGCATCACCTCCGGAGCTATTGTTCATTTTGAAGGCAATTTTTTGCCCGGCACAGGCGGTGGAGGCGCTTATTTCGGTCAGTACGCCAATATAAATGTCACCCAAGCCACGATGACCTTTGTCAAAAACTCCGCAAGCCTTGACGGTGGAGGTATTTACTGGGGTTCAAATGTTACGGGCAACATCGTCGATTCATATATAGATCTTGACAGCAATGTTTCAAAACTGAACGGTGGAGCTATGAGCCTCTCAAGAGGACCCACTGCAGTCACTAATCCACCCACTGCCGAGACAGATGGAACAAGCAATGTCATGTTTTATAACTCCACATTAAAAGTTATCAACAATCAAAGCGGAACGGGCTACGGCGGCGGCATTTATATAGCAAACCCAGGTCAAACGACAAACAACACCAAAAATTTATATCTCACCAATATGACCTCGGCTTACTTTGAAGGCAACAGGCTTGTCGGTGCAGGCGGGGCTATTTATGTAGGGGAGGCAGG
>JAITBH010000026.1 GCA_031283745.1 Candidatus Ectomicrobium neotermitis
ATTACAGGGGGGTTTGACAGCCGCGTTTTGCTTGCCTTGTCGATAGAAGCGGGTATCAGCAAAAATGTTTCTTACACGGTGATTGGATATGAGGATCATCCCGATGTGATCATTGCAAAACAAATTGCCCAACATTTTGGGCTAAATCTAATTTGTAAAGATGTAGTGATTTCCAATTTAGATAATAAGAAAATAGAAGATACTTTTGAGCAATCATTAATGCAGTATTCAAATGTTGCCGGCACGATTTTGTGCCATGAATCTTGGGGGGACATAATCAATAATTTTTGGAGGCAGTCTACTCAAACAAAAGATGTCAAAAAGTTGCTTATGGGAACATCCGGCGAGTTGTTCCGTGCGTATCAGCGTCAGGAATATTTTGTAAGTAGCGGGCGGAGTATTCCCAATAAAAAGATTGGTCTGCCCGAACGTGAATTGTTAATGAATGAAAGAAACCGCCAGCCTGAAAGATGGACAAAAAAAGCAAATGATTATTTTAAAAAAAGTTATGACCGCCTCTTTGATACATTTGAAGACCTATATTCCAATCAATTGACTTATGCACGGACTCGGAGCGTGCAGTTTCATTCTGGGTTAGTTCGTAAAAATGACAATCAATTTTGTGCAATTGGACACAATTCTTGGCTTCATAGATTGTCAATGATCCAAGCACCTGAAAAACGTCTTGTTGCAGACATTCCGTTTCGTTTGATTGAAAACTCTACGCCCGAGCTACTTTATTTTCCATTTGATTCTAAAAGTTGGAAATATTTAGCATTTGCTCATCGCCCCGATGCAGCTCGCTTTTTGCAAATAAAGCCTGTTAATAATGTTGCTAAACGTCCAATTCCCGTCAGATCAAATTTGGTCAAACAAGCGAGGTTTTTAGTAGAAAGCAAAATAGTTTTAGACAATTCTGTTTTTGAAGTATTTGACGAAAAGTCATTTCATAATATTCTTGCCGATGCAAAACTGCTCATTAGCGGGACAAAACAAATGTTGGAATGGAAAGAGCAAGAGAAATTAGCTTTTGTTGTTAATGTTTACGGCACAAGTTTATTTATGCAAAACAAGGAAGGAAATTTGTCCGCTGGCTGCCCCTCTCCAGTTCCGCTTTCTGCACAAAGCTTTATCGCACAAATCAAACCGCTCTATACCTTTAATAAAAGCTGGTATAGCGAACCTGCTGAGCAAGTCCTTAAAAACGGCGAGATTTGTTTTGAAAAGCAAAAAGTGTTTAGACAATCAGACCACAACACACTCAATGATTTTGAGAAATTCATTTTCGAGCTGGATTTAGAACACGGCAGACTTGAGGGCGAATTGAGTAAAGCTAACTCTTCGCTCCGCTGGGAGAGGAATGCAAAGAAATCTATCACTGCAAAATTTGACGCACTAAGCCAAAAAACTACAAGCTCGACTTGGCTATTTAAGCAATGGCTCAACCACCACAAAACCACGCTCGCCAAGAGCCTCCCCTTGACCCAAAAATAACTTGCTGCACAAATAAAAAACCCCCGTTTTGTCGACGGGGGTTTTGTTTTTCTATGGCTGATAAATCAACGACTATTTTCTAAAACTCTTTGCAGCTTCAACCATATTTTTTAGAGCAGGTTTTACCTCTTCCCACTTTCTGGTTTTAAGACCGCAATCGGGGTTTACCCACATTTTGAGTTTCTCTATAACCTCAAGACGGCTTTCAATTTGCTTGACAAATTCTTCCTTGCTTGGAATGCGAGGCGAATGAATGTCATAGACACCCGGTCCGATCTCATTTTTGTATCCACGTTTCTTAAACACCTCAAGCAGCCTATTGCCTCCTCGTGCTGTCTCTATGGTGATGACATCCGCATCCATTTTTTCGATGGTGTGAATGCTGTCGGAAAAATCGCTATAGCACATATGCGTATGAATTTGCGTTTCCTTTTTTGCACCTGATACAGCAAGGCGGAAAGCGTCCACCGCCCAGCCCTCATAATGAGCAATGTTTTCTTTACGCAAAGGATAACCTTCCTTAAAAGCAGCCTCGTCGACTTGCACAATTCTAATGCCTGCAGCCTGCAAATCTTTCACCTCATCATAAAGGCTCATGGCAATTTGCCTTGCAGTTTCGGAACGTTCAATATCATCTCTCACAAATGACCAATTAAGAATTGTAACAGGACCCGTGAGCATACCTTTCATAATTTTTGATGTCTTAGACTGAGCATAAGTTATCCACTTAATAGTCATCGGAAACGGTCTTGAAATATCTCCGTAAATTATCGGAGGTTTTACGCAGCGGCTGCCATAACTTTGCACCCAAGCATTATTTGTAAAGTAAAACCCTTTCAACATCTCGCCAAAATATTCGACCATATCATTGCGCTCAGGCTCTCCGTGAACCAAAACATCAAGCCCCACTTCTTCCTGAAAAGCAACACACTCATCGATATATTTTTTTATCCCCGTTTCATACTCACTTGCTGAAATTTTTGATGCCTTAAAATCACGGCGCAATGAGCGAAGCTGAGTTGTCTGCGGAAAACTGCCGATTGTAGTTGTAGGAAACAGCGGCAAGTTCAGGGCTTTCTTTTGAATGACATTTCTGTCTGCAAAATTTCCGTCCCGAGCCGTGCCTGCCTTAAAAATTTCACCTCTTGCTTTGACAGCAAGATCCGTTATCAGCGGAGACGACTTTCTTTTGGCGATGAGATCTTTGTTTTCTTGCAAGCTTTTTGCGGAATCCGCAGATGTAGGATTTGCAAAAATTTTTGAAATGGAAACAACTTCTTTGACCTTCTCTTTTGCAAAAGCAAGCCACTTAATAATTGACCCATCTGCATTCTCACTTTGAAGCGAATACGG
>JAITBH010000029.1 GCA_031283745.1 Candidatus Ectomicrobium neotermitis
ACAAACAAAGCTTGCCACAAGCTTGATTTCTCGAGGGAGTTTTTAAAACCTGCTCTAAAAGGTGCCGACGGCGATGAGAAAATAATTTCTCTTTGGGCAAGTATTTCAGAGGGAATAGAGGTGCTGATTGACTTTAAGATGTCTCATTATTACAGCATTTATCTGAGGCTTTATTCATTTATTATCAGAGAATTTAATTTGCAGACAAAGAAAAACGAGCTGATTTTGTTAGCTGAAATAAACAGAAAAACCCTTTTGTTATTTGATGCCGACAAGGTTCAGGTTCCTGAGGTTTATTATCGACTGTCGGAGCGATACAAGCATTTTTTGTTAGACGAATTTCAAGACACCAACTCGGCACAATGGATAGGGATAAGGAGATTTCTTGAGGAGAGCATTCCAAATGGGGGTTCTTTGTTTTATGTGGGGGATGTAAAACAAGCCATCTATGATTTTAGAGGCGGGGATCCTCGAATTTTTTTAAACATTAAAAATGAATTTAGCCAATACAAATACGAGGAAAGAGTTTTAATCGAAAATTATAGGAGTCATAAAGCTATTGTGGACTTTAATAATTTCGTTTTTTCTAAAAGTAATTTAGATGAATGTTTGGGAAGTTTAGATGAGACATTAAATAACGAGACCATCTTAGAGGCATATAAAGATTCCTGTCAAAATCCTTTGCCCCACAAAACGGATGGTTATGTTGAGATCGACATTCTTACAGACGATAAAAATGATGAGGACAAGCTTAAAGAAACATTGCTATCTATCGTCGATGACTTGATAGGCAGATTTGAGTTTCAGGATATAGCTATTTTGTGCAACAAAAATATTGAGGCTGCAAAAACTGCTTTGTGGCTTATGGAAAAAAACCTTCCCGTCGAATCCGTTCAAAATCTAAATATCAGAGGCAATGCGTTTATCAAGCAAATAATGTCGCTTATAAAATTTATTTCCTCCCCCATAGATAAGCTCTCATTTGCCTCATTTGTCATAGGGGAAATATTCTTAAAAGAAAGTGCAATGACTAAAGGAGAGATTGTAGATTTCCTTTTTCAAAACAGAGACAAAACTAAATCAAAAACCATTTACACGGATTTTCGTAAAGCATATCCCCAAATATGGGACAAATATGTGGAAGAGTTTTTTGTCAAAGCAGGGTTTATTCCACTCTATGAATTGCTTGTTTTGGTGTTAGATAAATTTCACGTCATCAACAATTTTCCAGAGTCTAAAATTTTTATCCTTAGGTTTTTAGAGCTGATAAAAGACTTTGAGGTAAAAGATTGCGGTATAAAAAACTTCATTGAATTTTTTGAAAACATTGATGATACAGACGAATCTTTATTCATAAAAAACCCTGCTGGTGCGGGAATAAAAATTATGACTGTCCACAAAGCCAAAGGCTTACAATTTCCAGCAGTAATTCTGCCCTATGCCTCTCTTGCTTCCTCAAAAATCAACACCCCTTGCTTTATAGATTCAGACGAAGCCATTGAACTTGTTAAGTGTCCAACAAAAGCCGCAAAAGATTTTTCGCAAAAAGCTGAGCAAATATATCGACATGAAAAGACAAAAGGATTTCTTTCAGACTTAAATGCTCTCTATGTCTCGATGACAAGGGCTGAGCTTGAAATGCGGATTATTGTTTTGCCAAAAGATGGCGTGCAGAAAAATGCAGTTAAAACATTGTTTGCAGGATTTCCTAATAAAAGCGGTCAAAAGACAAAGCACTTAGCAAAAACAAAAGACAGCGAGGACTTGAGGCTTGAGGATAGTTTTGAGGGTCAATATAAAGACATTAGAGATGTGTTTGTCGACGACGGAAAACATTCTTTTAATCTTAGGATTGACAAAATCCGCTCAAGGAAAAAAGGAACTATTATTCATTTTGCCTTATCAAAGATAAAAACATTGAAAGGTAAAGATGAAAATTTAGAAATAAAAAAAGTTGCAGAAATTGCGGCAGCCAAATTTCCAAATGAAGATATTTCTTTTGTCACTGATGACTTAAAAAGTATCTTTGCAGACAAAGAGATAAGAGAAGTTTTTAACCATGACGAGGATTTGGTGTTTAATGAAAAGGAAGTTGTGGATTTGGCGGGTAGGACGATTAGGATAGACAAGATAATAGAGGATGGGGATAAGGTTTTAATTTTTGATTTCAAAAGTTCTGCTGCAAACCTTAAAGACAACACTGATCAGATTGATAGATATGTTGATGTTTTGTCGCAAATTTATCCTGCAAAGAAAGCAAAGGGTTTTGTTGTCGATCTGCAAAACAAAAAAATTATAGAGGTTGCTTAATGAGCAAAATTTTAACTGTCCCAATGAGCGATAATATTATTGAATTTACGACTGACTATCTTTTAGACTCCACCGACAAAACCGCTTTTTTAAGCGGCAGCAAAAGACCTGCCTTGTTTATCAAGAGAAATCTCGCCTTAAAAAAACAAAAAGCTTTTTACCCTCCTGCTTTTATATCCACAGATGACTTTATAGAGGATGCTGACTTTAGACAAAACAGACGTTCAAAAATTTCTGATCTGGAAGCTTCCTATGAGCTATACAAGATATTAAAAACGATAAATCCGCAACTGCTAAAAAACAGGGAAAGTTTTGCAGAGTTTTTTTCTTGGGGCTTAGAGATATTGTTTTTTGTTGAGCGATTAGACTTAGAAAATGTTTCTGCTAAAACATTAGAAAACATTAAAGCTAATGCAGAGATAGGTTTTGATGTTCCTCAAACTATCAATGAATTGTTGAAAAACATTTTCAAAATAAGAGATTGCTTCCACAGTGAGTTAGATAAAAAGAGGCAGACCACAAAAGGATTTTCTTTCTTGCAAGTTGCCCAGATGGATGTTCAATTTATCGATGACGGTTTTGATGAAATAGTTTTGTTTGCTCCGTTTCATCTTTGCCAAACAGAACTTGAGATATTTAAGAAACTTTTTGACCATAAAAACTTAACCATCATCTTACGCGGCAACCCTAACGATTATTCTTTGCTTAAAAAAATTTACACCTACTTAAAACTTCCTCTCCCCCGCACCAAAACATCTCAAAACCCCGCCGGTAATTTCAAGGTTTTTTCAGCTTTTGATGCTCAAAGCCAAGCCGCAGCGGTTAAAAATATCCTTAAAGACTTTAGTCCGTTACAGATGGACAAAACGCTCATTGCCGTTCCAGACCAGTCTATGATCTCTCCGTTAATTGCCGAAATCTCGTCTATAAACGACAACTTCAATGTCGCCTCAGGCTATCCCATTTCAAAAAGTGCTTTGTTTGATGTCATTAGCTCAATACTAAAAGCTCAAATTTCAAGGCAGGACAATAGTTATTATTCGAAAGATGTTGTGAAAGTTTTAACCAACCCTCTTGTGAAAAATATGAGATTTCTTGGAAACCCTGCACTGACAAGAGCGATTGTTCACGGGATAGAACAATCTTTTGACCCATCCTCAGATAATATTTTGTCGGGGCTATCGTTTATAGAGATTAAGGATCTTTATGATAATGAGGATCTTCTTAAAACCATATCGCAAATTACGGCTCAAATGGGAGAATACACAAACCCTCAAAGGCTAAAACTTTTTGTTACAGATATCGCTAAAACTTTTTTTGGCGGCTGGGAAAACTTTGATTCCTTTTTGTCTCTGTCAAACACCCTTCTTGATTTTGTCGACAAAACTCTCAAGCTAAGCATAGTGGATTCCTATCAGCTCAACTTACAGAGTGCAGAGGTTATTATTGAAACGGCTTTCCAGCTTCAGCAAGGAGAAGTTGCTAAAGAAAAGTTTCCTCAAGAACATCTCATCAATGTTTTCTTAGAGATACTCAAAGATAAAAAAATCCCGCTGGCGGGCTCGCCCCTTAAAGGAGTTCAAATACTGGGGCTTTTAGAGGCACGCAATTTGTCTTTTGAAAATGTTTTTGTCGTCGGGGCAACAGATTCTGCCCTGCCCAACATAAAAAAAACCTCTCCCTTAATTCCAAAAGAGGCAGCCTACTCATTGGGTATAGAAACTTCAAAACAGGAATATGAGATAAGAAGATATTATTTCGACGGGCTTATATCGGGTGCAAAAAACCTTTATATCGTTTACCCTGACGATGAAAAAAATGAGCGGAGCAGGTTTGTAGAAAAGTTAATTTGGGACAAACAGTTTAAGGAAAAAGATCTAAATGCTGTAAAAATCAAATCCTTCTTTATCAATCAACCTCAAACAGGAGACAATAGAAAAAGAAGATATGAAAAGTCTGCGGAGATAAAAAAATATTTGTCGCAAATGACTTATTCTTATTCAAGCATAGACGAATATTTAAGATGCCGACTCAAGTTTTACTTTAAGTATGTATTGTCATTAGACGAAGCTTCTGATGTCGGTGAGGATGTTTCCTCGATGGAACTTGGAACTTTTATCCACGAATATTTGCAGACAATTTTCTATGCAGGGTTTAATAAAGAAAATTTATCAGCCGGCAATTTTATTGAAAAATCGATGGGGGTATTAAGCGAGCAATTTAGCAAGACCTTATCGTTAAAGTTAAGAGATGAGGCTTTTTTGGTAGAGGAGATATTGAAGGTCAGAATTAGACAATTTTTGAGGGCAGAAACTCAAAGGTTAGATAGTTTTATAAAGGTTTTTGCCTGCGAAAAAACTTATCAAGCTGAGCTTGGCAAATATAAACTCAAATGCCGTATAGACAGAATTGAT
>JAITBH010000031.1 GCA_031283745.1 Candidatus Ectomicrobium neotermitis
CATTGGTGCATGAGCCGATGACGGCTTGGTCGATATAAACTTTTTTGATGTCCGCAGCATTTTGAGTGTTTGAGGGCAAAAATGGCTCAGCAACCTGCGGGAAAATTTTGGAGCAGTCAATCTCGTAAACATTGGCATACTTGGCGCTCTTGTCGCTTTTATAAAATACGGGCTTTCTTGGGGCGGGAATTTCTGAGGAATTGGCTGTCTCCATTTCTGCTAAGTAGGCTTGGGCAAATAAATCTGCCTCAAAAATGCCGTTTTTTGCACCTGCTTCAATAGCCATATTGCAAACCGTAAACCTGTCAGCCACAGAGAGTTCTTTAACTGCCTCGCCCGTAAACTCCATCGAACTATAAAGTGCCCCGTCAACCCCTATCAACCCTATAATATATAGTATGAGGTCCTTGCCTCCTACCCATTTGTTGAAAGAATCTTTGAGGACGAACTTGATGGATTGAGGAACTTTCAGCCAAGCCTTGCCATTTATCATCGCAGCAGCTATATCGGTAGAACCTACCCCAGTCGAAAAAGCTCCTATTGCCCCATAAGTGCAAGTGTGGGAATCTGCCCCGATAACCAGATCGCCCGCCGTGACGATAGATTTTTCGGGCAAGAGGACATGCTCAATGCCGCCTCTGCCGCCTTCATAATAGCCAACGATGGAATGCTCTTTGGCAAATTCGCGGGAAATCTTGACTTGTTCAGCACTGGCTATGTCTTTGTTGGGGGTGAAATGATCCATCACCAAAACTATTTTTGCGGGGTCAAAAACCTTTGCCGCCCCCGCTTTGCGAAACTCTTTGATGGCTATTGGAGCAGTGATGTCGTTAGCTAAGACAATATCGACATTTGGCTCGATAAATTCCCCCGCTGACACCTCTTTTTGCCCGCAATGTGCTGCTAAAATTTTTTCAGTGATAGTCTGTCCCATTTTTATCTCCTATTCATCTGTCTTTTTGATGTTTTCATAGGCAAGTGCTTTGTTGATTGCCTGCATATAAGCCTTAACACCTGCCTCAACAATATCGGTAGAAATGCCTTTTCCTGAATAAATTCCGCCTTTGTATTCGGCTTTGAGTGAAACCTCGCCTAATGCATCCACCCCTTCAGAAACAGCTTTCAAGACAAAACTTGTCAACTTTATGTCCATCTTTGTGATTTTATCGATAGCTTTGAAAGTTGCATCGACCGGGCCGGCACCGCAAGATGCCTCTTGAGATACCTCCACCTTGCCTTTGACTTTTTTAACTACCCGCACAGTTGCAGTTGGAATGGTGGCAGTGCCTGACGCTGCACTTTGATAAACCAAAGAGTAAATCTCTTCGGTTGAGCCTGTCTTTTCCTCTATCATCGCCACAATGTCATCGTCAAAAACTGTTTTTTTCTTGTCTGCAAGGATTTTGAACTTCTCAAAAAGCTCCTGCCCTTCTTTATCGCTTATCTTGTAGCCCAAAGTTTTGATCCTGTTAAAGAAAGCATGGCGGCCCGAGTGTTTGCCTAAAACTAAAGAGCTTTCGGGAACGCCGACATCCTCTGGACGCATAATCTCATAAGTTTCGCGGGCTTTTAGCACCCCGTCCTGATGTATACCCGACTCGTGGGCAAAAGCATTTGCACCGACGACGGCTTTGTTTACCTGAACGCTGATACCCGTGAGGCTGGAGATCAGTTTGCTGGTCTTATAAATCTCTTTCGTTTTGATAGCACAGCCGACTTTGTAATAGTGGGGGCGGACATTTAATGCCATCACAATTTCCTCAAGGGAAGCATTGCCTGCCCTCTCGCCTATACCATTTATAGTGCATTCAATCTGACGGGCGCCGTTTTCTATGGCGCAAAGAGAATTTGCGACTGCAAGACCTAAATCGTCATGGCAGTGAACGCTGAGAATTGTTTTGTCGATATTGGGAACGGTTTTTTTGAGGTAGGCAATTTTGGCGCCAAATTCTGCAGGCATTGAATAGCCCACTGTGTCGGGAATGTTGACAGTTAAAGCCCCTGCGTCTATGACTGCTTCAACCACCTTTGCAAGGTATTCTAAGTCTGACCTGCCCGCATCCTCAGCTGAGAACTCAATATCGGGGCATAAAGTTTTGGCGTATTTGACTGATTTGACTGCCATATCAAGTATTTTAGAGCGAGTTTTGTTGATCTTTTTTTCGATGTGTAGTTCTGAGGTAGCTAAAAAAATGTGGATTCTGGGCTTTTTTGCATACCTTACAGCCTCCCAGCAGGCATTTATGTCCTTTTCTGCCGCCCTGCTTAACCCTGCAACGGTAGAGGTTTTGATCTTTTTTGCAATCATTTTGACCGATTCCAAATCTCCGGGACTTGAAATAGGGAAGCCCGCTTCTATGACATCAACACCTAAAGCCTCAAGCTGAGTAGCTGCAAGAAGCTTTTCTTTCATATTCATACTTGCACCGGGGGACTGCTCTCCATCTCTTAATGTTGTGTCGAAAAAAATTACCCTGTCTTTAGTTTTCATTGTTTTTATCCTTTGCGTCGACTGGATGACGCTTTCTTAAAAAAAACCGCAGTATGTAAGACAAAATTCCCGATAAGGCATAACCCAAAAACACGATGAAAAGTATGTTTTGAGGGTAGGCTATCGCTAAAACTATCATCACTATCACGGAAACCACTAAGCGAAAGGAACGAGCTTTAGAGAAATTTAAGGTCTTAAAGGACCAGTAGGGGATATTTGAAACCATCAAAAACGATAGGCATAACATCACCACCGGCATGGCCTTAAAGAAAATCGGCATTGAGTTCATCAAGATAGGGATAGTTTTGACCGTCAATGCGTCGGCGGGGTTAAGAAGGCTGTAGCTGAGGACAAAAGAGATGATCACTCCTGCAGATGCCGGGGTAGGTAGACCGGCGAAGGTTTTATGAGCTACACCGTCTTGGGAGAGAACATTGAACTTGGCAAGCCTTAAAGCACTGCTTAAAACGAAAACCACCGCCACTGCTATACCTGTTGTGCCCATTGTGTTAAGCACGAGGTTATACATTATAGTAGCAGGCGCTAAGCCAAAGGAGATTAAGTCGCTTAAAGAATCCATCTGAACGCCGAACTCGCTTGAGGTTTTGGTCATTCTTGCTATGCGTCCGTCAAGCATATCGCAAGCAATGGCGCATATAAGAAACCATGCTGCTCTTGTGAAAAATCCGTTCATGGAGGATAACATCGCAAGGAAACCGAAGGTCATATTTCCGCAGGTAAACAAGGTGGGTATTATGTAGATGCCTCTTCTAATATCTTTCATCTTATTTCTCCAAGAACTGTTATGCCCGCTTTAGTTTTAGAACCCTT
The DNA here is from genome assembly GCA_031283745.1 of Candidatus Ectomicrobium neotermitis. GTDB lineage: Bacteria > Elusimicrobiota > Endomicrobiia > Endomicrobiales > Endomicrobiaceae > Ectomicrobium > Ectomicrobium neotermitis. Next base: position 3,323 of record JAITBH010000031.1, read on the forward strand.
TTGCACCTTTATATCAACAGTTTTGGGCATATGGAGATCGACTTGAGAGCTAAACTTGATGAGACCCAGCTTTTGACCAAGGTCGAGGGCATCCCCCTCTTTAACCCATGAAACGCAGCGCCGAGCCAAAATTCCAGCTATTTGCTTGACTACAAAAATGCCTTTGTCCGAGCTGATTGTGATGATATTTTGCTCATTTACTATGTGGGCTTGAGGATCCATCGCTTTGAGGAACTTTCCGGGCTTATGCTCAACACTCAAAACCTTGCCCGATATGGGGGATCGCTGCAGATGAACATCAAAAACTGACAAAAACACCCTTATCACCTTCTCCGATTCGTTTTCGGACACTTCCAAGACCGTCCCATTGCACGGGGAAAGCACCAAGTTATCCCCTTTTGTGATTTTGACGGCCGGATCCCTGAAAAAGTAACAGCAAAACAAGGCTATTAAAAACAATAAAATTGCTAAAACATCCCAAAATGCACTTTCCCCTAAAATTCTAACCAAAAAACCCAGTATGACGGGAGTAAAAATGAAAGTCCTACCTTCTCTTAGTATGCCCATATGACTCTCCTTATAAATTCAAATTTTTTACCTGCTTTTGTGCGTCCTATAGGGGGCGATAATATCAATTACTTGACCCTTTTTCAATTTGAGTTAGGGGGTTATTACGGGGAAATCATACTGGAAATATAGGAAAGAGAAACGGCATTTTTGACCAAAAAAAATGGTAAAGTTATCCACATATTCACTTCTCCGTTGTTTGCAACTTCAACTGATATTTTGTATCTATCTTTTTTAGACGCTCATATGAGTTAACTCATAAATAAAGAGCGTAGGAGGCCGAAAATGGCAAGATTTACATTACCGAGGGACCTGTATTATGGGAGAGGCACCTTGGCAGAGTTGAAAAACATCAAAGGTAAGCGGGCGATCGTGGTTATCGGGGGCAGCTCGATGAAAAAAACGGGCTTTGTGGACAAAGTTACGGCTTACTTGAAGGAAGCAGGTTTAGAAGTGAGGCTTTTTGAGGGTGTTGAGCCGGATCCTTCCACAACAACAGTGGAAAAAGGGGCTGCATTTATGCGGGAATACCAGCCCGACTGGATAGTCTCGATAGGCGGCGGTTCTCCGATAGACGCAGCTAAGGCAATGTGGATATTTTATGAGTATCCCGATGCTAAGTGGTCTGAGATTGAAAAACCTTTCAATATCCCCACTCTCCGCAACAAAGCAAGATTTATCGCTATTCCTTCCACCTCAGGAACTGCCACAGAGGTTACAGCGTTTTCAGTTATAACTGACTACACAGCTAACCCACCTATAAAATACCCTTTGGCAGACTTCAATATCACCCCAGACATTGGCATTCTTGACCCAGATTTAGTCGACAGTATGCCTCAAGATTTGACAGCTTTTACTGGTATGGACGCTTTGACCCATGCCACAGAGGCTTATGTTTCGACAGCAAATTCCCCTTTCACAGACCCATTGGCTATTAAGGCTATTCAGATGATTTTTGAGTTCTTGATTCCTTCCTATGAATCAGCCTGCAAAAAGTCGAGAGAGGCTGTTCATTATGCTCAGTGTTTGGCGGGGCAGGCATTTTCGAATGCTTTGCTCGGTATTACCCACTCGATGGCTCATAAAACTGGAGCTGTTTATGACATACCGCACGGCTGCGCCAATGCCGTTTATCTACCTTATGTCATCGCATACAATGCTAAAGACGCTACTGCTCAAAAGAGATATGCCGATATAGCAAGAGCCTTGAACTTAAAAGGTTCTACGGACGATGAACTTGTTAAGGCTTATATTGCGGCAATCAAAGACCTCAACAAGAAGTTCCAGATCCCTCTCACCCTCAAGGACTATAACTACAAGGGTCATTCGGTCAAAGAGGCAGATTTCCTTAAAAACAATGCCTTGCTTTCTGAGAGGGCAGTCGGAGACGCTTGTACAGGCTCAAATCCAAGAGCGATAACTCCTAAGGAAATGGAGAAGCTTTTTGATGCCATATATTTCGGTAAAGAAGTAAACTTCTAAAGATGCAAAAAAGCCCCTGCGTGTTAAAACGCAGGGGTTTGTTATTTAATCTGACACATAAAAGGCGGACTTAATGGAAATTTTAGGCTTTATCGCAGGCTTTTGCACCGCAGTATCATTCATACCTCAGGTTTATAAGACATGGAAATCCAAATCAGCCAAAGATGTTTCAATTCAGATGTTCCTGATTTATTCTCTCGCATCTATATTGTGGATAATTTACGGTGTCGGGGCAGGGAGTATGCCAGTTATAGCAACCAATGTTGTATTGTTAGCTCTTTCTATTATGCAGGCAATTATGAAAGCCATGTATGATAAGAGGGCAAAACAAAAGTAGTTGTCTCAAAAATCCAAATAGGTAGGAGGAAAAAATGAAAAAAATTGTTCTGTTTGTAGCAGCTTTTGCTCTTTTAGCAGGAGGCGTGTTGGTAGGGTGCGGTTCAAAATCATCAGATGCGGGCAGGTTGGTTATTTATTCGCCCAATACTGAGGATTTAGTCAACAATATCATCACAGCTTTTGAAAAAGAGACAGGTGTTAAGGTTGAAATTATCTCCACCGGCACGGGAGAAATTTTCAAGAGGGTTGAAGCAGAAAAGAATAGCCCCAATGCCGATGTTTTGTGGGGCGGTTCGTGGGCAGTTTATGCAAGCAATTTAGATTTGCTTGAGGAATATGTCTCGGCAAACGATAAGGATCTGCCCGTTCAGTATCAAAATGTCACCAAGAAGATCACAACCTATTGCTTAGATGGAAGCGTCATCTTAGTCAATACGGATCTAATCGGTAACATTAAAGTTGAGGGCTATATGGATCTATTGAACCCCGCTTTGAAAGGCAAAATAGCGATGGGAGATCCATCTAATTCCAGCTCGGCTTTTGCACATTTGACCAATATGCTTCTTGATATTGGCAAAAACTACACATCAGCTGCCGGTTGGGACTATGTCAAGGCTCTACTCATACAGGTCAACGGGAAAATTCTCAATTCAAGCTCTGCTGTTCACAAGGGAGTTGCGGGCGGAGAGTATACGGTTGGAATAACCTATGAGGATCCATCAGCTGCCTATGTTAGAGACGGGGCTCCTGTTAAGATTGTCTATATGAAGGAAGGCGTTGTATTCCTTTACCCAGGTTCTGCGATAGTTAAGGGTGCCAAGAATTTAGACAATGCCAAGAAGTTCATTGACTTTATTACAAGCAAGACCGCTCAAGACATAATCGGGACAAAGTTGACTGTCAGACCAGTCAGAGCCGATGCTACGCTTGGTTCGTATATGAAGCCGATGAATGAGATAACGATACTCAGCGAGGATTATGATTATGTGCAAAAGCATAAGAATGAGATTGTTGAGCAATACAAAAAGATATTCACACAGGTAAGCAAGTAAGCAGAAATGGCAAAGCCCGCAGCGTTAAAAACTGCGGGCTTTTTTCTTTTCATCAGACAGTAAATGGATAGACAAAAAAGGAAAACCAAATGGATCATCTAATTTTTGAAGAAGAGCTGAAAACACCTTATGTCATCGCATACAATAGCAATTGTTATATATAAGATTTTCAAAGGAGCCTTTATGGGAGATAAGATCAGAAAAGCAAAAAACATCTACGGAAAAGCAAAAAACGTCTATGAAAAAAGAAACGAGTATCTTTATAAAACCGGGCAAGCTCTTGGAGCTATTTATGTATTAAAGCAGTTTGTAAAAGTTGTTCTTAATGGGAGGAAAAAATGAAAAAACTATTAGCTTTATCGATTTTACTGTGTTTTGGAGTTGTTATTTTGGCGGGTTGCTCGTCAAAAAAGACGGACAGCGGCAAACTTATTATTTATACCCCTCACAATGAGGAGCACACCAATGCCCTTGTAGGAGAGTTTCAAAAAGATACAGGGATAGAGGTGGAAATAATTGCGGTGGGTATTGGCGAGGCGTTCAAGAGGCTCAAGTCTGAGGCACAAAACCCGATTGCCGATGTGGCTTGGGGCGGCGTGTATTCGATGTATATGGACAATTTAGACCTGTTTGACAATTATGTTTCAGCTAACGATGCTGATCTGCCGGAAGCTTACCGCAACCAAGCGGGCAAAGTTACGATTTTCTGCCTTGATGGAAGCCTGCTGATAGTCAATACGAACTTGATAGGTGACATAAAGATTGAGGGATATTCTGATCTCCTAAACCCTGCACTTTCCGGCAAAATAATTATGGCTGACCCTTCTGCCTCTGGCTCATCTTTTGCCCACTTGATCAATATCCTCTACGACATCGGCGGAGATGTCAACAATCAAAAGGGTTGGGATTTTGTCAAGAAGTTTTTGGCGATAAACAAAGGCAAAATTGCAGGCTCCTCCGGCGGAGTTCCTAAAACTGTTGCTGACGGCGAATATTTTTTGGGGCTTTCAAATGAGGACAATTCGATAAATTATGTCAGGAACAATGCACCCGTGAAACTTGTATACATGAAAGAAGGGGTAAGCTTTAACACCGCCGCGATGGCTGTTGTTAAAGGTGCAAAGAACCTTGAAAACGCTAGAAAGTTTGTGGACTTTATGACCAGCAAAAAGGCTCAAGAGATCTATGGCTCAAAAACCACTGTTAGGCCGATCAGGACTGATGTCAAGGTTGGCGCTTATATGACTCCTCTCAATGAGATCAAGATTATTCAAGTCGATACCGAGTATGTAAATGCCCATAGGCAGGAGATTTTAGACAAGTATAAAGAACTGTTTGCTGCGGCAAACAAATAAAAATTTACAGGAGGAAAAATGAGCGTAAAAATAATTTTTAACAACATCATCAAGAGATATGGGTCAAACACCGTCATCCCCGATTTATCTTTGGAAATCAAAGAAGGAGAGTTTTTCACCTTGCTCGGCCCATCAGGTTGCGGAAAAACCACTTTGCTTAGAATGGTAGCAGGCTTTAACTCGATAGAAGGCGGGCAGATTCTTTTCAATGATAAGCTGATAAATGCTTTGGCGCCGGGGTCAAGGAATATCGGTATGGTTTTCCAAAACTATGCCATTTTCCCCCATATGAATGTCTCCAAAAATGTCGCTTTCGGCTTAACCAATCGCCAGATACCTAAACCCGAAATTGAAAAGAGGGTTGCACACATATTAAAGACCGTGCAGATTGAAGAATACAGCAGTCGTATGCCCGAAAATCTTTCGGGAGGTCAGCAGCAGAGAGTGGCGTTAGCAAGGGCTATCGTCATCGAGCCGGATGTTTTGCTTATGGACGAACCTCTTTCAAACCTCGACGCTAAGCTGAGGGTGGATATGCGCAATGCAATCAAGAGCATTCAGCGGGAATTTGGCATAACAACTATTTATGTAACCCATGATCAGGAAGAAGCAATGGCTGTCTCTGACAGGATAGCCATCATGAACAAAGGGATCATTCAGCAAGTTGAGCAGCCCCAAACTATCTATCAAAAGCCCAGCAATCTTTTTGTCGCAACTTTTATAGGCAGGACGAATGTTTTAGATGCCACTTTGCAGGGTCAAACGCTTGAGGTGGATGGTTATAAGGTTGAGGTTCCAATAAGTGCAAAAGGGTGGAAAGTTAAAGCATCGGTCCGGCCTGAGGAATTTTTCATCACCGAAGGTGCAGGCGAAGGGATTGGGGGCATAATCGAACACAGCGTATTCTTGGGCCTCAATACCCACTACTTTATCACCCTCAAAAACGGGCAAGAGGTGGAAGTGGTGGAGAGGTCTACAAAGCGGGCAGTTTATGCACCAAAGACGGAAGTCCGCCTGACCATCGACCCTGCCGTAATCAATATTTTCACTGCTGACGGAGAAAAAAATCTTTCTTTAGGAGGAGGTCCCAATGCTTGAAAAACAAAAGAGAGATATGTGGACGCTGATAACCTTCGGGGCATTGGCGATTTATGCGGTGTTTTTGCTCTACCCGCTGCTGAGCCTGCTTGTCAAAAGCGTTTTGCCTGAGGGGCAACTGGGTTTTGGTTCCTTTGCCAAATTTTTCTCGAGCAAATTTTACTATGGCACAGTCATCAATAGCATGCTGGTGACAGTCAGCGTAACCATTTGCACCGTTTTGCTGGCTGTTCCGATTGCCTACATACTAAACACCGTCAAAATTAAGTTTGCCTCCACCATACAAATTTTGATTCTCATCTCATCTGTCAGTGCACCTTTTATCGGTGCTTATGCGTGGATTTTGCTGCTTGGCAGAAGCGGGGTGGTAACTCAATTTTTCAAAAACACAATCGGCATACAGACTCCAGACATATATGGTTTTACGGGTATCATGCTCGTCTTAACTCTCCAGCTCTGCCCGTTAGTATATATGTATGTATCGGGAGCCTTAAAAACTGTCGACAGTTCTTTGATAGAGGCATCTGAAAGTATGGGCTGCACTGGCTTAAAGAAGATGTTTAAGATAGTCGGCCCGCTGATCCTGCCGACAATTCTTGCAGGTGCATTGCTTGTTTTTATGCGTGCATTGGCAGATTTTGGAACTCCAATGTTGATAGGAGAGGGATTTAGGACAATTCCCGTGCTGATTTTCACCGAATTTATTAGCGAAATGGGAGAAAATGACAGCTTTGCCGCCGCCATAAGCGTTATGGTCGTCGTGTTTGCCACATCGGTTTTCTTAGTCCAAAAGCTCATCGCAAAGAGGAAAGCTTACAGTATGAGTTCTTTGCGTCCGATGCAGGTAAAAGAGGCAAAGGGCATAAAGAACTTTTTTGCCCACCTTTTTGTCTACGGCTACATCGTGCTTGCGATTTTGCCTCAGATGTATGTCATCTACACCTCATTTCTAAAGACAAGCGGGAAAATTTTCGTCAAAGGGTATTCGGTGCAGAGCTATGTGGTGGCTTTTTCAAAAGTTGGAGATGCCATAACGAATACTTTCATACTTGCTTTAAGTGCTTTGGCAATCATTATTGTTTTAGCCATCTTGATAGCTTATGTGACAGTCCGCAGACCAAATTTCGCAACCAACCTCTTAGACATATCCACGATGTTTCCCTATATCGTGCCGGGTTCCATCTTGGGTATTGCTCTTTTGACGGCATTCAATAAATCACCTTTAGCACTCAGCGGAACAGCTTTCATTATGATTTTGTCTTTTGCTATCAGAAGGCTGCCTTATACGATAAGGTCAAGCTCGGCAATTCTCCATCAGATAAGCATCAGTTCAGAGGAGGCGGCAATAAGCCTCGGGGCATCTCAGGTCAAAACTTTTACCAAGATCACCCTGCCCGCTATGCTGCCGGGCGTCCTGTCTGGGGCGGTTTTGAGCTGGTTATCGATACTCACAGAGCTAAGCACGTCGATTTTGCTCTATACGATAGCCACGAGAACGATGACGATAGCCATTTACACTGAGGTTTTGCGTGGAAATTACGGGACTGCAGCAGCTTTGTCCTCAATTCTCACCTTTATTACCATCATAACCCTGCTGATTTTCTTCAGACTCACAGGCAAAAAAGAGTTGAGCATGTAAAAACTGACAATCATAGCCCCCTGCTTTATGCACAAGCAGGGGGTTTTTTGATTTCAGGGGTTCATATGTTATAATTAGCTCGATTTGAGGCAGTTTTGAGGCTTTTTTGACATAGTTTTCCACAGTTTTCATTGTCTCCGTAGCTCAACTGGATAGAGCAACTGCCTTCTAAGCAGTAGGTTGCGTGTTCAACTCACGCCGGAGACGTATTTTTTTGGTGGCCATAGCTCAACTGGTTAGAGCGTCGGTTTGTGGAGCCGAAGGCTGCGGGTTCAAGTCCCGTTGGCCACCCCAAAACATCAATAGACACCTCAAAAGATAAAAAAACCGTCCCTTTCGGGGGACGGTTTTTTTGTTTTTTAGGACGTTTTGGGGCGGCTATGCCCCATCGCTTGCACTCATTTCAGCACAGAACAGCCAAAACCTGAAGGCTGTGATATAATCAAAGCCATGAATACAATTGAATTAACAAAACCAACACGTCCGCTCTTGTTTGAAGATATACCTAAGGCAACGGCAAAAATTTATTGTGATGACTGCTTAAACGCTCTTAAAAATTTGCCTGACAATTCGATTGATTTGATTATCACATCGCCCCCTTATGCCGACCAACGAGCAAGCACTTACGGAGGAATAAAACCTGACAAATATGTTGAGTGGTTTTCGCCTATTGCCAAAGAGCTTTTGCGAGTCTTAAAAGATGATGGGACATTTGTCTTAAATATCAAAGAAAAAGTCGTCGATGGCGAACGCCACACATATGTTTTAGAACTTATACAAGAAATGCGGAAAATGGGATGGCTTTGGACGGAGGAATTTGTTTGGAGCAAAAAAAATTGTTTTCCGGGCAAATGGCCCAATCGTTTCAGGGACGCTTGGGAACGACTTTTACAATTCAACAAGACAAAAAACTTCAATATGTATCAAGATGAGGTAAGAATACCGATTGGTGATTGGTCTAAATCCCGCTTAAAAAACCTAAGCGAAACAGATAAAAAACGAGACAATTCAAAGGTTGGGAGTGGTTTTGGAAAAAATATCTCAAACTGGGTTGGTCGTGATATGGTGTATCCGACAAATGTCGTCTGTCTGCCTACCGAGAGTTCAAATAAAAGCCACAGTGCCGTTTTCCCAGTCGGACTACCAGCTTGGTTTATAAAATTGTTCACCAAAACAGGCGATACCGTTCTTGACCCATTTCTCGGCTCTGGCACAACTTGTGTCGCTTCGTTGAATTTAGATCGCAACTCCATCGGAATTGAAATTTTAGACGAATACTGCAAGTTAGCCCAAGAAAGAATTAACAAGGAAACAAAATAATGAGTATGAAAAAACTAAATTACAACAAGTTGAAAAAATTCATTGAGGAGTTTGTTGTTATCCCTTTTTATGACAAACGCACCGAAAAACTTAAAGAATTATCACTAAATGACATTTTAAGCCGCAAAAATCCGTATCTTTTCCGGGCAAAAAATATCCAAACCGCCGGCGAATTGGCAGATGATATTTTGAACGCCCATTTATCATCACAAGAGGAAACGATTTTCGGAAATCTACTTGAGGAATTGGCAATTCATATTAACAGCGACATTTTCGGCGGCAAAAAAGCCGAAGAGGGCAAATTCAAGAGCATTGACCTAATATTTGAAAAGGACAATAAGAAGTATTTGGTTGGCATAAAATCTGGACCGCATTGGGGGAACGCCGACCAACTCCGCATAATGCAGCAAAGTTTTATTGATGCCAGAAAAATCTTAAAAAATGAAGGCTGGAAAAAAGAGATAGTTTGTATCAATGGATGTATTTACGGCAAGGACAATAAGCCTTTCAAACAAGACAAGAACGATGACAGGAAAAACTACTATAAATATTGTGGACAAGAATTTTGGAAATTCATTTCGGGCGACAACAATCTTTACAAGACAATTATTGAACCACTCGGAAATGAGGTAAAACAAAGAGATGAAAAATTTAAAGAGTTATATGTAAAAGTTGCCAATAAACTGACAAAAGATTTACTTGATAACTTTACTAATGACAATGCGATTGACTGGGAAAAAATTTTGGAATTTGTTTCAAAGAAAAATTAATCTCAAACGACCTGATGACGCATTATTTCTTGAAATTATCTGCCGATCACCAACCAAATTCAGGTTTTGGCTGTTTTGTGCTGAAATGAGTGCAAGCGATGGGGTATATGTTGCCCCAAAACACCCCCCAAAAAATAAAAAAACCGTCCCTTTCGGGGGACGGTTTTTTTTTATGCTTATCCACAAAATTTCCACCAAAAAGTCTTTTTGACAAACTACCTTAATTATTATAAACCCCGACCATTGAATTAGCAGAAAAAGACACCTTGCAGTTGATTCGTTTTTAGCTATTTGGTTATTAACAATGAATTGAAAATCACTTATAAAACAAGTCCTGTTTGAAGTAGCAGGGTTTAGTAGGAAGCACCATCTAAGATGGGCTTAATAAAGGAGGAAGAATGAAAATCGTATTAGTTTGTAATGCTGGGATGTCGACTTCGGTTTTAGTTCAGAAAATGCAGAAAGTAGCTCAGGAAAAGCAGATTGAGGCATCTGTTGCCGCATATTCTGTGGAAGTTTTAGAGGAGTTGCTCTCAAAGGAAGC
>JAITBH010000100.1 GCA_031283745.1 Candidatus Ectomicrobium neotermitis
GATTGTGATATGCCAAACTTCTCCACAAAATCTGCCTTTTGGATTTGGGAACCACCTCTTTCCGTTTTTTAATATCCCTTTTTCACTTGCGTGCAGAATTCTATCAGTAGATTCATAAGGAACCCTTATGTCGTTGTAATTAAAAATATGTTTATCTGATTTAGTGAAAAAGAGGATAGTTTCTTGTCCGTTGCTATATTTTCGCTTAGAAGCCCCCAACCCATCCCTCTTGTCCCAAGTTATCCAATTTTGGAAAAACATTCCTTTAGAGACCAAATACTGCATTATAAAGGCAGAATTAAAAGGCGTATTGAAAATGTACAAACTGCTGTCTTGCTTTAATTTTGGCAACAATGCGTCAATCCATTCATAAGTAAAATCTAAAAATGATTGGTGCGACTTGAAAGTATCCCAATCTGCTTTACTCATATTGTATGGAGGATCAATAACAGCAAGATTGATTGAGTTATCATCAATCTTATTCAAAAAATCAAAGCAGTCTATATTGTAAATTTGGTTAGTTTTAAGCATAAAAAATCATTTTGAACCCAACTTCAATTTTATTATATCCTCATAACTTTTAGAAATTTCATAACCGACAAAATTTCGACCCAACTCCTTAGCTACTTTCAATGTAGTACCCGAACCAGCAAATGGATCGAGAACAACATCTCCAACAAAAGTAAACAACCTTACACATCGTCTCACAATTTCTTCTGGCATAATTGCCGAATGTTCACCAAATGCCACATCTCCCTTTCCGGGTATAGGAATGTTCCAAATTTGTTTAGTAAATTCAACCCATTCTTTTTGAGTCAATTTACTTTGCTCTTTGATTTTCTTTGGTAAATTGTTTTCTGGTATTCCGTCTTTTACAAAAACAGTTATAAACTCAATTGTGTTTTGAGCATAAAAATTTCTAGGGTATGGGTAACTTCCAAACATCAATTTTTTGCTTGGATTTGTTCTATTCCAAATATAAACATCCAACAAAAATAATCCTGTTTTATATAAAACTGAATGTTCTATATCGCTATTGATATCAAAAATATGCCTATTGTAATGAGTAATTAAATTTTTCTTTAGCATTGGCATAAGTGGTGTATTTATTATCAATTTCCCGTTTGGTTTTAGAACTCGTTCGCATTCTTTCCAAACCAAAACCATTTCATCAATATATTTTTGATAGTCTGCAATATCACCAATTTGCCCATCAACTTTTTTTGATTTTTTATTTTTCTGATAGCCGTCAAGTGAATAATCTTTTATATTGAAATAGGGAGGGCTGGTAACGATCAATTGGACAGAATTATCAGGTAATTCTGTCATTTTTCTTGCGTCTTTAAAACAAACTTTGTTTAAGTAATCCATAAAATTATTTCATCAAATCCTCAATCGAAACTCCTAAAGCTTTTGCCAATCGTTCAATATTTTTCAAAGTCATATTTCTAACACCTTTTTCAATCCCAAAGATATAGGTAGGATGAATGCCTACAATTCTCGCAAGATCCCCTTGTGAGAATTTTTTTACCTAAGTTCTTTTGCTCTTTTCCCAAACTTTATTGAAATGTTTGACATATCCACAACTTTGCAGTTGCTACTATGCTATCAATTGCTATTGTAACATTATTCTATTACAGAAATATATTTCTATATGTGGACACTATATGATTCTGCCCAAATTTCGCAAAAAAAACGGATGAAGCAAGCGAAGAATTACTACCCTGATCCCTCCTTCTCCGCTTGCGAAATTCGAAATCAGTCGAGGTTTCGCCAAATCCTTTTCCACAGAAAATTGCTTTAGCAAAACCGAGTCCGCATTAGCCCCGCCACCTGTAACCCCTGCCGTCCGGGTGGAACGCCCGCAGAGTAGTTTGCCGTTGTCGTGTCGTGGTCTTTCCCTTTCTGTCCCTTTCTTTCCCCTGCCGCTCGCGGAGGGCTTGGGCTTTGGAGGCGGCTTTGTAGAGGCTGATGGAGATGAAAACGTAAGACAAAACTTGAACTTTTTTGATGCCGTTTTTGCCTCCTCGGGCTTTCCATGCAGCGTCGACTTTGCTCCACAGATCAAGCTCGGCGGGCAGAAAACTTAAAAACATATACATCGCAACAGAAAAGCTGTTGTCGGCAGACACCAAATTTTTCCCCAGCGGCAGCTTTCGTATAAAGCCCCTCAAAAAAGTTTCGATATTTTCTACCCCTTCCTTTAAGCCGGCTGAGGATGTCGTCCTAAAAAGTAGTGAGCATACCTGTATCGCTAAAATGAGTTTGACAAGAAGTGAAATTATGCCCATATCGGGAACTAAAGATTGAACTGAAAAGCTGACAAAAAGATTTGATGTGGTGGACAAAACATAAAGAAGCAGAAGGTAGTATTTGATGGGCGAGAGGTCTGAAATCTGATCTCTTATGGAAAAGCCGAGAAAAAAATTGCCCCCGCATGCAGCCAAAATTCCTAAGGCCGCAAAAATCGGGGGCATTTTCATTATTAAAAACGATAGCGGGCAAATTAAAATAATTTTTAGGGCCGCTGGAGCTTTATGCAAAAACGTCGACCCGCTTTTATATGAGAAAATCAAGTTCGAAGTCTCCTCTGAAGGTTCTCAACGATGATGTAAGGAACTTTCACCCTGCCCATCGCCTCAGAACCCTTGCCGTCAAAATCGCCGTGGCAGTCCGAGCCGCCAGTTTCAATCAGCCCAAACTCTTTTGCCCACTCAATGAAAACATTGGAGTGGCGTTTTTCTTGTTTGATGTGCCAAACCTCTATCCCTTCTATGCCCTTGTCGATCATCTTTTCGACATAATTTTTATCGCAACGTGAAGCAAAAGGGTGAGCCAAAACAGGAATCCCGCCCGCTTTTTTTATCAAAGACACAGCCTCTGCCGCCTCAAGCATTTTTTTGGGGACATAAGCGGGAGAGTTTTGACCTAAAAATCTATAAAACGCTTCCTGCGTGTTTGAAACAACTCCTTGCACCATCAGGGCTTTTGCAAAGTGGAGGCGGCCGATAACTTGATTGCTGTTTTTCATAAAAGAATCATCTTTTATTTGAGCTCCGTTTTCCTTGAGCTTATTGAAAATATCCAATGCCCGTTTTTGTCTTTCTGCTTTTAAGTCCGCTAAAACCTGCTTAAATTTTGACGACTCATAATCAACAAAATAGCCCAGAATATGAATTTCTTTTTTAGGCAAATCCTCACAAAAAGATGACAATTCAAGCCCCGCTATGACCTCAATGTTTTTTCCTTTTGCTGCAGACATTGCCTCTGCAATTCCGTCGACAGTGTCGTGATCGGTGATGGCTATGGCTGATAAATTTTTTTCTAAGGCATGCAAAACAACTTCAGTTGGAGTCCAGCTGCCGTCTGAAAAAGTTGTGTGCAAGTGGAGATCGGCAAATTTCTCGTTGCTCATAAAAGCTCGGATGATAAAGCTGCAAGTTTGCTCCTTGCACTCTTTGAAAAAATTATATGCCCATAAATTTCTTGACCCTTAAAACGTTCCACTAAATAGGTCAGCCCGTTTGAGACTGCGTCAAGGTAGGGGCTGTCTATTTGATACGGGTCGCCGGTCAAAACAATTTTCGTGTCTTTGCCTGCTCTTGAAATTATTGTCTTTACCTCATGCGGAGTTAAGTTTTGTGCATCGTCAATGATCACATACTGCTGAGGCAAAGTTCTGCCACGAATGTAGGTCAGAGCATCAATTTCAATCTGACCCGACGAGACGAGATAATTTATTTTTTCCTCAGTGCGGGAATCGACTTTATCTTTGTCGATAAGAAATTCCAGATTGTCGTTTATGGCACCCATCCACACATCAAGTTTTTCTTCTTTTGTGCCGGGCAAAAAGCCAAGATCTCTGCCCATCGGAACTATTGGTCTTGCAATATAAAGCTTCCGAAAATGTCTCTCCTCTATTGTCTGCTGAAGGCCGCAGGCAAGAGCCAAAATAGTTTTGCCCGAACCCGGAACCCCGACGAGCGTAACGAGATTTATGTCATTGCACAAAAGCAATTCCATCGCAAAACGTTGCTCAATATCTAAAGGCTGCAAACCCCACGGCATCACACTTTGATGAAAGAGCGGGAGCATGGCTTTTTCTTTTTGCGAATACTTTGCCAAAGCACTTTTTGACCCCCCTGCCGAATCTTTTAAGGAGACCAATTGATTGGGATAAAGACTATCTTTGACGACGAGCTTTCTGTCCCGATAAAACTGATCAATTGTTGCCTCAGGAACCTTAATTTCCTTCCAGCCCGTATACAGCTCGTCCATATTCACTTTCATCTTTTCATAGTTTTGCGTCTCTACACCCAGCAGCTCGCACTTGATACGGAGGTTGATGTCTTTGGTTATGAAAATGACTCTTTCGTTTTTATTTTTGATCTGCAAAGCAGTCAGAATTATCATTGAGTCCGGCTTGTTTGGCGAAAATTCTTTAGGCAAAGATGCACTTGGGCTGAGCATTTCAATTTTTATTATCCCGCCTTTTTTTATCGGAACTCCCTCGGAGAGTTTTCCTTTTGCCCGCAAATCGTCGAGCTTCCTGCTTATCAAACGGGCATTCCTTCCTCGCTCATCGTTTAATCTCTTAAAAGAATCCAGTTCCTCAACAACAGTCATCGGAATGACAACTTTGTTGTCGTCAAAAGAAAACATTGCTTCGGGATCGTGGAGCAAAACATTGGTGTCTAAAACAAAAGTTTTTACCTTCTTTGTTTTTCTGTCCGTCTTTGCGGGCTTGCCGCTTTTTACTTTAGCCATTTGCACCTCCTATTAAATTCGTCTTAAAACTGTGCACCAAAAAGTGCTGAAACGTCATAAGAACCATCTTCCAAACTGTTGGTATATTTTAAGCCAAGCAAAACGGGAAATTTCCAGAATGTATAAGAAAGCCCCGCACCTGCACCCGTCGCATTTCGCCTTTTGCTGTCGTTGTAATCATAAATTAGAACGTCCTCTATGAAAGGTGAAAACGAAAAATAGCCCCGCTTGCCCTTAAAAAAGTGGTGCATATAAACCAAGCTCGCACCCACGCCCTGCCTACCGATATAGCTCCTTGCATACCTGCCCTGCTTTAACATCGATGTCGACTTAATTTGATCTGAAAAAGATGACGAGAAAGCGTCGTGGTAAGCAAAATTAAGCACAAAGGAATTTCTGTTTGTCATCTCTAAACCAAAAGCTGTCTCAATCATCATCGCTGAGATATTGTAATCCGAAGCCGTCAATGAATTGCCCATTTCATATTTTATCGAGACCCTGTGGCCATAACGCGGTTTTGTAAATTTATAGAAACGTTCCTCAACACTCATGGGCTTAAAAACTCCAAAGATTGTTCCGATAGACCTAAAGATTGAATCTTGGGTTGGCATATTTCTGTTTGTATAAGACAAGGCAAAAATCGCTTTGTTGTGTGCTCCGTCATCATTTGGCTCGGGCAAATGTTTATCAGTTGATTCGTCGTCGATGGTGTATTCAACAGTCTTTGCTGAAAAACCTATCGAGGTATTTAATATGTGAAAAACGGGAAAAGAAAAACCAATAGTCGAAGCTTTTTCTTTGACCCTGTAGCTGTAAAGCTCTGCATATTTGCTATTGCCTGAGTCTGAATAATTTTTCGGATTGCTAAATGAGCCGTTTGCAAAAGCTTTCTCGTCATAATTCATATCCTGAAAACCAACATTGACCATCTTGCCTGTCATTCCAAAAAGCACCATCGAAGAATAACCAAGCGTCGAGTAAACAAAAGAAGCCACTGCCAGCTCGCCAAACCTAAAAAAGTTTGTTTCCAAAAGAATACCGCCGAAAGAATTTGTGGCACCCCCTAAAAACATCACGAACGGAAAAACGAGATAAGAGTCCTCAGCGGAAATATCTATTGTCAAAGTTCCATCGGGATTTTCGGTGATTTTGTAATCGATGGTTTTGAATGTGTCCATCATATTCATAATCCTCTTTGCAATTTCAAACTTTTGCTCAGAAAAACTTTCGCCTTCTTTTATGTAGAAGTTCGACTTGGCAATTGATGGATAAATGCGGGTAGTTTTGAAATTGATTGTCGATATGACCTTGCCCTCGTAAATCGATTGAGCTGATACGGCAGAAACTGCTGAAAGTAAAACTAATAAACAGACCATGATTTTATTGTTCATCTTAATTTTGACACCTCGTATAATAGAATTGCCGCAGCGCATGCGGCGTTGAGTGAAGAAATTTCACTTTGTTGCGGAATTGAAACAATGTAATCACAACTTTCTTTAGTAATTCTGTGCAGTCCACCTCCTTCGCTGCCAATAATTATTGCTAAAGGAAATGGGAAAGACAGATTGACTATGCTTTGCGATTTTTTTTCGCCGTTTTGCGCCCCAGCAATCCAAAAGCCCGATTTTTTAAGCAAGCCGATTGCATTGTTGAGGTTTGAGACACGCGAAATTGGGACATACTCGACTGCTCCTGCGGATGTTTTTGCGACGGTTTCGTTTACCCCTGCCGCCCGCCACTTAGGGATGATCGCACCGTCGGCGCCAAAAACAGCACAGTTCCTAATTATCGCCCCAAGATTGTGCGGGTCGCTTATGCCGTCAAGCAAAACTAACAAAGGCTTGGGGTTTTGTTTTGATTTTTTAATCAAATCTTCTATCTCGATATATTCTATCGCTGAAACCTCAGCCGCGATTCCTTGAGAATTTTCCGAGATTTGGTCCAACTTTTCTCCAAAAACAAAGTGAAGGGAAATACCCCGCTGCTTTGCTATAGAAATAATTTCACTGACCGCAGAGCCGCGGGCAGTTTTTGAAATAAGAATTTTATTGACAGCCCTTTTTTGGGATTTCAACAGCTCCAAAACTGGGTTCCTTCCATAAATTATGCTTGATAGTTTGTCGTCATTTTCTTCTTTGCGTTGATCAAAATTTCTGTGGTTTTTCATAGATATTAATAAGGCGGGATAGACGACATCCCGCCTTAATTTTTACCTCTCTAATAGTTGAATTTGTGAGCTTATTTATTTCCGTCTTGCTGCCTTATTTGTCCGCGTCGAATTTTCCCGCTGATAGTTTTTGGAAGTTCTGTAACAAACTCTATCAATCGCGGATATTTGTAGGGCGCTGTAACTTTTTTCACATGCTCTTGAAGCTCTTTAACCAACTCGGGGCTGGCTTTATAACCCTTTGCCAAAATTACGGTTGCCTTAACTATTTCCCCTCTCTCCTCATCCTTGACACCAGTGATGGCGCATTCCAAAACAGCAGGATGTTCAATCAAAGCACTCTCAACTTCAAAAGGCCCTATCCTATAACCCGAACTTTTTATGAGGTCGTCAGCCCTGCTGATAAAACGATAATACCCTTCCTCATCGCGGCAAACCCTATCATTGGTATTGTAAACCCCATTTCGCCAGACAGCTCGGGTGAGTTCTGGTGTTTCATAATATCCGCAAAACAAACCCACAGGGATATTTTTGTCCGTCCTGACAATTAAGTTTCCTTCTTGATTTGGAGGGCAGCTGATGCCGTCCTCGTCAACAACATCTAAGTCCCAACCTGCGGCAGGTTTGCCAAGAAAACCGATCTTAGATTTAAGCCACGGAAATGTCGCAATTAAAACGACTGTTTCGGTTTGACCAAAACCTTCTTTTAGCTCAAGCCCAGTCATCTCTTTGAACTTGTTAAACACCTCGGGATTTAGAGGCTCGCCGGCGGTCTCGGCATATTTTAAGTTCGACAAATCGTAGCTCTTGATATCCTCTTTGATGATGTGCCGATAAACAGTTGGAGGAGCGCAAAACGATGTAATTTTATAGTCGGCAATTTTTTTGACCAATTGGTGATAGTCAATTCTTTCGTAGTCATAAACAAAAACCGTAGCCTCGCAGATCCACTGACCATAAAGTTTGCCCCACGCTGCTTTGCCCCAGCCCGTGTCTGCGACAGTAAAATGAAGACTGTTTTCATTTAAGTTTTGCCAAAATTTTGCGGTGGTTATGTGGCCAAGCGGGTAGGTAAATTTATGAGAAACCATTTTTGGATAGCCTGCAGTTCCTGAGGTGAAATACAGCAAGGAAGGATCATCATTGGTGGTTGCCTCTGAACCGACCGGTCTTGGGAAAAAAGAAGAAAAACGGCAAAGTTCTTTTGAATAATTGTGCCAACCCTCAACTTCGCCTTGAACATTGATGAGATTTTGCAAAATGGGAACAGAGTTTTTGGCCTCGTTAATGGCAGTGATCATTCTCTCATCTGTTGCGGAAATTATTGTTTTGATGTTTGCGGCTTTGATGCGGTAAATGATGTCTTTGACGGTTAAAAGATGGGTTGCAGGCACGGCAATCGCTCCGATTTTATGGCAAGCAATGATACTAAACCAAAATTCATAATGACGTTTTAACATCAACATAACTGCGTCGCCTTTTTTGATCCCTAAAAACGAAAGCATATTTGCGGTCTGTGCACTTTTTTCTTTTATGTCCTTAAAAGTGAAATTCTTTTCTTGACCTTTTTCATTGCACCACACCATCGCTACTTTGTTTGGGGTTTTTTGGGCAATTTCATCAACAACATCGAAGGCAAAATTGAAATTTTTGGGAACTTTTATGCGGTAGTTTTTGACGAAATCTTCATACGACTTAAAGTCTGTTTTTACATACTTTTCTATTATCATTTTCCCTTCTCCTTTCTCTCGTTTTTGCGATTTTCATTATAACAAAATAACCCAAATCGAGTTGTTTTTGTCGACGAGAAAGCCATTTTTTTTAGTTTGACGCTCGCTCGGGCTATTGTGTAAAATCGATTTTGCAATCTAATACATATTGGGGGTCAAAATGTTTGAAGATTCTTTTATGATTGAATCGATTTTTAGATCCGCTTGGATAGGTTTTAAGCGGAATTTTTTTATTTTTATTGTCTTTGCTTGTGCTGTGTTTGCAGCATTTGCGTTTTTTACCTTTATCAAGTTTTTACCGTTTAAGTTAAACGTCATAATTCAACTTATTGTTACTGCTTACCTTGGGCTTTCCTTTACAAAAGCAGCTTTAGGAGCTGCCCTTAACCATAAAATCACTTTTGATGTCTTCAAAAACGATACCGTCTCAACGATAAAGTTTGTTTTCGTAACCTTAATTTTTTCAATTGGATTTTGGCTGGCGGCTTATAACACCTTCCTGATTTTTGGGACGATTGTTATTGCTGCTATTTTTTTGCCGCTGCCTTTCATCATTGTTGATGAGGATATTTCTCTTGTGGCGGCAATAGTAAAAAGCCTTAGGTCATCTATACCGAATTTTGTTTCACTCATTTTGTTTATTTTGATTTCTTGTTTAATTTGCATTGCAGGGATTATTGCTTTGGGCATTGGAGAATTGATTGCCCTGCCTGTCGTGATAATTGCTGCAGCCCATGCTTATAAAAAGATAGTGCGTTAATTGTTTCTTGCTTGGCATATTTCCCGATAGTTGCAGTAGGCGCATAAGCGATTTGTTTGAGCAGGAAACTCTTTCTTTTCTTTTGGGATATTGTTTTCTACATCTTGAAGGTATGAATACATATTGTCCATTTCCTCTATCACCTGATCTCCAAAATCCGCAATTGTTTTAGCATCAACCTGAATTTCTTTTTCCTCATACTCGGGATACAAATACGCTATCGATGGAATGATTTCTTTTATCGGTTTGTTGAAATGAAAGTTTGCCCACAAAGAATAACCCACCAACTGCTTGCGGTGCTTTTGAATGCTTGGCGAACCAGTTTTCCAATCTAAAATATAAAGTTTATCTCCCATCGGAAACAAAAAATCCACCTTGCAGTATGCCTTCCTGTTTTTTATCCGCGTTTCACCGTAACCCTCCGGCTCGATAATCCATTGCAAAGCTGTGTCTTTGGCATTAAGAGATAGCCACTTAAACCTCTTGCTGTCCAAAAAGTTATCCAAAATCTTCTTAATTTTTATGAAAACCTCGTCGGCAGAAATTAAAACCGAGCCGTAATAACTTTCGGCAAAAGTTTTCTTGCAGTATTCCTCTGTCATACGACGAGCGTATTCATAAAACTTGTCGCGTTTTAGTTCTTTTGAGCTTTTTTGATACCGGCGGAGGAGGTCTCTGATGACATCGTGAACGATATTTCCTACCTCCAAAGCTTTTGAAGTCAATTTTTTAAGAAACAGAATTTTTTCAACGGGAACCTCTCTGTCAAACTGTGCATAGTAATCATAAAAATACTGCCTTTTGCAGTTTAAGAATCTATCGTATCTCGACACAGACCATCCCAACTCCTTAGAAAACTCAAACCTTTTTATGTCCATTTTCTCTCCAGTTTTTTGTGTCATTGTTCCCTCCTTTTTAACAGTAAGGCGTTAGCAGCCTTAAAGTGTTATTTCTAAGTTTTTTAAGAATAGAACTGTTTTTGTATTCATCAAGATTTATCAGCCTTGAGTCTGATTTTTTGGAGGAAAAAATTTCTAAGGCTTTGCGGGCAAATTTTTCGTCCAAAATTTCCATTGTCGATTCAAAATGAAGCCGAAAACTGCGCATATCCCAATTTGCCGAACCGATTAAAGACCAAAGCTGGTCAACAACAAAAAGTTTGCTGTGTTCAAAAGCACCGTGCTTTTTATAGATCTTTATTCCTTTTTCTATCAGGTAAGGATAATTGGCTTCGGATGCCCAAGCGATAATCTGATGATCATTGTTTTCAGGCACGATAATTTCAATTTCAACGCCTCTCATTGCTGCTATTTCGCAAGCACTCAAAATGTCATTGTCGGGCAAAAAATACGGAGTCATTATCGCTATATGTTTTAGTGCGGAATTTAGCGCCCCTTCAATTATGTAGCGGGTACGCCGTATTGATATGTCGGGACCGTCGGGTATCACTCGAGCTAAAGCACCGCTGTCATTATCGTATTTGACGAAGTTTGAGCATGAGGCAAAAGTTTCTTTTTTTACAAAAGCCCAATCGCTCTCAAAAATTTGGGCAATTTGGTCTATGACGGCACCTTTTATCTTAAAGGTTATATCTGAAATGCCATTTTTTTGATCGGTAGGAATCATATTGCTTGCAGACAAATTCATCCCGCCAAAAAATGCGGTCTCGCCGTCAACGATCATCAGCTTTCTGTGATTTCTTAGATTTATGAAAGGTAGGGAAATGGGGATATGAGGCGGGAGGAAAACGCCGTATTTAAGCCCGCTAACTTTAGCGAGCTTTTTTTCTATGTTGCGGCGAAACAATCTCAAGGTTCCAAAACCGTCTATCAAAACTTTTACTTTCACTCCGTTTTGTATTGCTGTGCTAAAAGCGTCAAGGAATTTATCTGTCTCGCTGTCGCTGTCAAAAATATAACTTTCAAGCAGAACTTCTTTTTTTGCATTTTTGATGGCATCAAGCATTGCGGGATAAGCCTCAATTCCAGAAAGAAGAGGCTCTATGATATTTCCTCTTATAAAACCTTGAGGGTAGACATTTTTACTATAAACCATCATCTGATGAGCCTGCAGAGACAAAACTTTTATCGTGTTGTCTTGTGAGGAGGGAGAAATTTCACTTTCATCTACCGTTTCGTCTACCGTTTCGCTTCTTAATCGGACAGCTTTGCGTGTTACCCTGTTTATCCCAAAAACTATGTAGCAGATTGTCCCGATAAATGGGGACAAAAACACAATCGCTATCCAGCCTATCGAACTTTTGATGTCGTGTTTGTTGAGCAAGACATGAATTGTTGCACCTATAGACAAAACCGCATAGGTAATTGTTACTGCTATGGAGAGCAATCCGTCGTAGTTATAACTGAAGATAAAGGCAAGAAGTGTTTTCATGATTTGCGATTATACAAAAACAGCCACTGTCTTTTTTGACAATGGCTGCTTAAAAACGACTATTTTTGATGGTTTTTCTGTGAAAATTAAAACTTATTTTCTCTGACTTTTGAGTTTCCGCCATATCTAAAATTTACACCGATATTTGCAAAATACCCATAAGAATTATCGCCGACAAGTGCATCGATATTGGTATACAAAGACACATCGGTTTTTACCGACCATTCCGCCCCGGCACCCAGCCCGCCGAAGAGCCGTTTTTCGTCATAGCTACGGATATTTCTCCGAGCGCCGCCGTTCATGCTCTCTGTTTGGAAGCTGATCTCATAGTCGTTGCTGTTTCCAACCAAGATATAACCTGCATATATTTTTCCATACCATTTCAACCCTTTTCCACCTGTTGCATCGGCAATTTTGATACCTGCGGTGAAGTCTGAGCGGAGGAATTGGTCGCTTTCAACTTTCAAGTTTATGATGTCTCCCATTCTTTCATTGATCTCATCGTTAAAGACTGCTGTGTTTTGTAAGCCGACAAAAGGTCTCATTTCAACTTCATTGCTAATGCCGACTATGTAGGCAACTTCGCCCCCGAGGTTTATGCTATAGGAGTGAAAATCTGCGATTGCCTCGCGGACATAATAATTGCCTTCTGTATTACTTTGTAATAGAAATTTGCGTTTCGTGCTAAAGCTCTGCTGGGCAGCGGCAAGGTTAATTTTTACATCGATTTTCTGTCCGTATATGCCTAAAAATCCGCCTGCACCGACTTTGGTCATACTTGCTGTATCATCGCCTTGCTTGAGATTGTTGATGTCTAAATCTAAGAAAAACCCGCCCAAAACTTTCTCCGTAACTATTATATTTACTCCGGCTTTTGCTCCGTAAGCATTAGCATTGAAGGAACGGGGATTTGAATCATCCTCTTTATAGTGAACATTCTTGAAAGTGGGGAGGAGCCAGATCGAATCATAAATTATGTCCTCACGAGTTCTAAAAACTTTGTTTGTTCTCATCATAACATCCATACGTGAATATAAAGATGAGGCATTGTCTTGGACGGCGCCCATTTTGAGGGCATTGACCAAAAATACTCCGCTAAGCGAGTCCAAAGCCTCTTTTCCTTTCTCATCACCTTTGTCTCCGATATAAACTCTCAAGGCTTTGACAAAATCCGTTGCGTCTGTATTGGTTGTCCACTTTGAGGCACTTATAGATTTGCCGATTTCCTTTTGATTTTGAGACAGGGTTGGCAAATCGTTGAAATCCTGATGCCTCAAAACCTCAAACTCCCCCGTGTATTTGTTGGTTTTGTCCTGAGAGATTGACAAGACTTTTGTGTATTCATCGATAGCGGCATAATCAAAATCACTGAATGCCCCCAGATACCACTCGTCAGCTTTTGTTGCATTCTCATCGCCTGCACGAACTATCGCTTTGCCCTTTGTCCAACCATTGCCTTTGACATTGAGCCTCAACTTGGAAGAAGTGTCAGTGTTGTCAACATAAATATAGCTTGAAACCACCACCTGACCATATCCACGGCTGCCTGCATTTATGACTATTTCCAAAGTTCCGCCTTTGCCTATCTGCATTCCGTCAATTAAGAGTTTTGATTTGCTGCCTGAATTTGGGTCGCCTACACCAAAAGTGCCACCAGGTGTTGTTTGCAAGGAAACAGAAACCGAACTTACATACATCGCTTTGCCTGCATAATCGCCCTTTGCACCGCTGTTGCCTGATAGATAAATTTTCCCGGTTCCATTAACGGCGATTTCTCCAGCTAAATAAACATTCCCGCCGATGACAGTTCTGCCAGTTCCGCTTTCTTGAGCAGTAATTTGGGTGCCGGCGACCCCGCTTATCCCGCTTGCAAAGTAGATATTGCCTGCACCTGTTTTGACATCTATTGAAGCACCAGCGTCTAAATAAACATCGTTAGGGCGGCCTGTTGTATCGGTATTGCCTGTAAAAACTATATTGCCTGTTTGGGCATTCAAGTTGAGGGTAGAATCTGTTGCGTAAATTGCTCCGCCTGAACTTGCCGCTACATTGTCCACAAAATATATGTCCCCGCGATTTCCTACGGTGTTCAAGTCCAATGTAGAGTTGTCGCCCATATAAATCGCTCCGCCTGCCCTGCGGGATTCGTTGTATGAGATAGCTACATTGCCATTGAACTCCATGGTCCTTTTATAGAGGAAAGTAAACCCACCGCTTGCAGTATTTGTGTTGCCATAAGCCCGCAAGCTTTTAACTTGAGAAAAATCCACCGAAAGATTCTTTGCATAGGGATCGTCATTGCTTTCAAAATAAATCGCTCCGCCTCCATTTACTAAATCGGTATTGTCGCCTGCTGTCATGATATTGTTGCTGATGGTGGTATTGCCTGTAAATGTAACTGTCCCGATGTTCACCGTATATGAACCTACAACTTCTGCTGATAAATACAAGGCAGCTCCTTGGGCAGCTCTATTGCCTGAAATGTTGACAGTGCCGTCAAAAATCAAGCCCGCTTCTGAGATATTGTCCCAAGTCAAGTATAAAAATCCACCTTGAGTAGCTTCATTGTTTATGGCTGTAACATTTACATTGTTTGAAAAGGTTATCGTTGAATAGCTATTGCCACTTGTGTCATAGTCAAAAGATATTATTCCCTTTGAGTCGGTCCCTGTAGATCTATTGTTGATGAAAGTTACATTTCCACCATTAAAGTGTATACCTGCATATTTGCTTAACGTCTTGCCTGTAGCATCTACGGGAACCTCTTTTGCACCTTTAATATAGGCAACTGCTCCTTCATCTGCGGTGTTGCCAGAAAATACTGTGTCGGCATTGTTAAAGAAAATTGAAGGTTCGTCCCCATTGCCGTCCGATACGCCTTTGGTGCCATCGGGTATTGAGTATTCAACATACAAAGCACCGCCTTTGGGGGCTGTGTTTTCCACAAAAGATGTTTGTGCGGCAAAAATTAGGCTGGAACGGGTATAGACTGATATTGCTCCACCTGCCAAAAGTGCTGAATTGTTTGAAAAATTCGATTTATTCCCACCTGAAAAAACAACAGATGTCCGATTTATATTCTGCCCGCCATACATATAGATAGCACCACCTGAACTTTTAGCGACATTGTTACTAAACTTGGTCTCCCCGCCGATGAAATTAGTTTCGATGGTAGACAACGTCATAGGCGAAGCCGAAGCTGCGGAAGTATATACATACAAAGCTCCACCGTTTTCTTGGGCAGTGTTTGAATCAAAGGTTACTGGGGAGTTAGAAATGGTCAAAATGGTTTTATAACCCCCGCTCTGACCGACTCTTTGAGCAACCACTGCGGCAGCTCCGCCATTTGTTGATATATTATGAGAAAACAAGATGGGGGTATTGTCAACATATACCTTAGACATATCGCCAACGACAAAAGCCCCTCCAACTGCGGCTTTGTTTTGGCTGAAGCTGAGATAAGAATTGATGAAATTTGCCCATGGTTGATTGTTGTCTGATGGATGGTTACTGACATTCAGATTACCGCTGAAAAACCCTCCGCCATATCCGCTCGTCTCATTTCTGTCAAAAACAAGCTGGGAGTTTCTCACTATCAAGGTTGGGACATAATAAACAGAGGCATCGAAAGAATCCTCAAGATAAATCGCACCGCCTCCTGCAGCTGGGTTTGCCGCCGCATTAGCTGAGTTCTTGGTGAAATAGACTCTTGAATTGACAAAGGAAACTGTTGATGCCTGCCCGATGGAAATGGCTCCGCCTCTGGCTATGCCTAAAGAACTGACGACATTGTTGTTAGTGAAATAAACTGTGGAATTGTTAAAGCTCAAGCCCGATAAAACATTGTTTGTATCTATTGCCCCTTTGATGTCAGCATAAGTGTCATCATTATTGATATTTTCATTGTTTTGGAAGGAAATGACTGAATTGTTGAAGGCTACAGATGCTGCTTTTTGGTCTGCGTCTGCTTTTGCGGAAAAAACAGTTGATTTATTGTTGATAAATTTTGCATTTGCATTGTTAAAGGTGAGTGAAACTGCAGTGTTTACGGCTAAATTATGAAGGTCAAAGCCTGTGCTATTGTCATAAATCAAGGTGTTGGTGAGTTTGATGTTTCCACCGATATAGTCAAAGTCGACATTTTTAAAGTAGTTGTAGCCTGCGATGTTCATAGTGCGAACATTTAT
>JAITBH010000091.1 GCA_031283745.1 Candidatus Ectomicrobium neotermitis
CTTGATGAGTGGATTTGACAGCTCTTAAACTTGTTCATTTTACTTTTCACACATTTCTTTCATCCCTTTATTTGGTCTTCATTGACCGCTGTGAGGCGAATTATAACAAAAAAAATTCAATTATCAACCGAGAACGGCGAGTGGTCAGGGGCCAGGGAACAAAAGGGAAAGAAAGGGAACGAAAGGGAACGACCACGGCAAACGGCAAGTGGATAGTGATCAGTGGTTAGTGTTAGAGGCAAGTGATTAGTGGTTAGTTTGAACGGCAAAAGCAACGGCATAAAGATACCTATATAAGTTGCGGAGTGGGTTGGGCAACTCGGGAAACTGGGGTTTATAGCTATTATATAGGTGTAGGCAGTTCAGTGTGGATTTGCGGGTGCTGGGCTGGTCGTGGTAGTTCACTAACCACCTAACCACTGATCACTATTTATATAGGTGTATGCAGTTCAGAGTGGAATTGCGGGCGTCTTGTCGTGGTAGTTCACTGATCACTAACCACTAACCACTATGTTGTTTGGGTCGTTCACTAATCACTAACCACTAACCACTGATCACTTGCCTTTAACACTAACCACTAATCACTATCCACTCGCCGTTCTCGGTTGATAATCGAATTTTTTTTGTTATAATTCGCCTCACAGCGGTCAATGAAGACCAAATAAAGGGATGAAAGAAATGTGTGAAAAGTAAAATGAACAAGTTTAAGAGCTGTCAAATCCACTCATCAAGTTGTTTGACATAATGAAAAGGGAAATTAAAAGGAGCCTCTATGTTATTAAACATAGAGGTTTTCTTATTTTAAGGGGGTTCAAATGATTATAGGTAACATGAAAAACATCGATTTTTACAGTGCGTTGTTCCCAAAAGCCAAAAAAGGCTTCGATTTTCTCAAAGGGGTATCCGAATCTACGGAAAACAAGGTTTATGAACTGGCTGACGGTATAAAAGCTCAAGTTTTTATGTTCAAGCCCGCTGCACCTGCCGATAGAAAGCTCGAAACTCATAATGAGTATATCGACATTCAGTTCATTGTCAGCGGCAGCGATATTATTGGCATAAAACCCGCCCGAGAGTGCAATGAGGCTATTTTCCCCTACAATAAAGAAAGGGATATAACCTTCTTTAAGGGCATCCCAAACTACTCGATACAGATAAAAACGGGGGATTTCGCCATCATTTTTCCCGATGAAGCACATGCACCCTCCTCTGGCGAAGGGGATCGAGAGAGCAAAAAAGTGGTTGTTAAGGTTAGAAAAGACTTGTTGGGGGTAGGAATATGAGAATACCTTATGCGGAAATGAAGGCTGAGTTCAAAAGAGTGTTCTTAAAATATGGTTTAAGCGAGGAAAAAGCCGAACTTTGTGCAACAATTCACACGCAAACCAACCGAGACGGCATATATTCCCATGGCTCAAACCGTATTTCCTTGTTTGCCTCATACCTAAAAAAGGGCTGGGTAAATGCGGAGGGGGCTCCAGTCAAAGAAAAAGAGTTCGGTGCAATTGAGGTTTATAATGGAAATTTGGGACCAGGCATAACGAATGCCGTTTTTTGCGTTGACCGTGCCATCGAATTGGCAAAAAAGTTTGGAATTGGGCTTATCGGGCTGAAAAATACCACGCATTGGATGAGAGCTGGAACTTATGGCTTGCGCGCCGCCGATCAGGGGTTTATCGGCATAAACTGGACAAATGTCGACGGTGCGATGCCGCCTTGGGGAGGCATGGAGGGGCGTTTGGGCAATAATCCTTTCGTCATGGCTGCCCCATCTCCTGATGGAACTCCGCTTTTGCTCGATATGGCAATGTCCTTGTATTCATATGGGAAATTACAGGTTACCCGCTTAGCTGGCAAAAAGCTCCCTTTTCCCGGGGGCTTTGATAAAGACGGCAATCTTACCGATGACCCGAAAGTTGTAGAGGAAACCCGCAGACTTCTGCCGATGGGCTATTGGAAAGGGGCATCTTTTGCCTTTATTCTCGATATTTTGAGTGCGATTTTGTCTGACGGGGGAGCCACAATTGACATTGACAATGCAGGCAAGGGTATTTGCGGACGCTGTTCGCAGGCTTTTATCGTTATTGACCCTCAAAAAACCTCTTCAA
The DNA here is from genome assembly GCA_031283745.1 of Candidatus Ectomicrobium neotermitis. GTDB lineage: Bacteria > Elusimicrobiota > Endomicrobiia > Endomicrobiales > Endomicrobiaceae > Ectomicrobium > Ectomicrobium neotermitis. The sequence continues at coordinate 2,109 of JAITBH010000091.1, forward strand.
CCGAACACATCAACGAAATAATTACAAGGTCGAGAGCCTATATAAAGACTTCGGCGCTCGCAGAGGGGCATAAAGAAATTCGCTCGCCTGGCGAGGGAATAGCTGCCGCCCGCAAAGAAAATGATGAAAAAGGAATTTTTGTCGATGACACTGTTTGGGCTGAAATTAAAGCACTGTGAATCAATAAAGGAGAAAAAATGAAAACAATTGTCTGGGGAATGATAGGGTGCGGAGTTGTAACTGAAAAGAAAAGTGCGCCTTCCTTATATAAGTCGGAGTATTCGGAACTAAAAAGCGTGTTTGGGGCAATTTACGAGAGTGCAATTGATTATGCCAAGAGACACAATATCCCAGTCGTATGCCGAACCGCAGAAGAGTTATTTGCAGACAAAGAAATTGATGCAGTTTATATAGCCACCCCGCCTAAGTTCCATAAAGAATATGCCATCGCCTGCCTTAAAGCTGGAAAAATTCCATACATAGAAAAACCCTTAGGACTGACCTATCAAGAGTGCCTTGAGATTATTGAGGCTTCCAAAAAATACAATTTGCCTGTTTATACTGCCTACTATAGAAGGGGTATGGAAAAATACATCTACATAAAATCCCTCATCGACACGAAAGCCATCGGAGACATTGCTTTTATAAGGCTTAGCCATTTTATGAAGCCCGAAGCATGCGATTTAGACAGAAGCAAACTCCCGTGGCGGCTCATTCCCGCCCAAACAGGGGGTGGGAAGTTCTTGGATATGGTTACGCATGTGCTTGATATAACCGAGTTTTTTGTTGGGAAGCTGGATTTATTAGGAGGGGGTGCCGCAAATATCGGAGGGCTTTATGATGTTGAGGACACCGTCACGGCATCTTTGAGGAGCGAGAAAGGTGTTTTGGTCAATGGAACTTGGTGCTATGCGGCGAGTTTTGACAAAGAAGAGATGCTCATAGCTGGGACAAAAGGTTCAATCATCACCTCTGGGTTGTTTTATACCCCAGTAAAACTCATCGATGTCAATGGAAAAGAGACGACCAAGGAGTTTATCGAACCGGAACATGTCGCTATGCCCTATATGCAGGCTGTCATTTATGAACTTGCAGGGGGCAAAAAGTCTCCCGCAGACATTTTGAGTGCAGCAAACAATGTTCGGATCATGGACGAGATATTGAAAGAGTATCGCAAGAAATACAAAAAGTAGGTTTTGAAAATATAAAACCCGCAAGTTAGCGGGAAAATAAAAAAAAAGGGAGGATAAATGAAAAAGTTATTGTTAGGCGTAATGACATTTATGTTGGCTTTTGCTGTTATTTCTTGCGGCGGAAGCGGGAGCGGGTCGAAAACGACTGTTTGGAAATTGGCTTTTAACCAGTCAATTGAGCATCCGCAGGCTCAGGGTTTATTGTGGCTAAGCGATCAATTCTTTAAGGAGACAAACGGAGCTTACAGAATTGAGGTAAATCCAAATGAACTTTTGGGCAATCAGAAAGAGGCTTTTGAGTCTCTTCAAAACGGTGTAATTCAGATGGCAGTTCTTGGTAATCCTATTGTTGAAGCTGTAAACCCAGATTTTGCGGTTTTGGCTCTGCCCGGTCTTTATCGGAGCATAGAGTTCCAGCAGGAAGTTTATACCAATGGTACTCTCAACGAGCTTTTTGCCACTACAACCAAGAACAATTTCTACACTTTGGCTGCTGTTCACGCTGGAGTTAGAAATGTTTATGCAAAGAAGCCTGTTCGTTCTCCCGCAGACCTCAAAGGCATGAAAATTCGTGTTCAGCAGTCGCAGCTGATGATTGATGTTATCAATGCGATGGGTGCAATTGCTGTTCCGATGTCGCAAGGCGAGGTTTACACTGCCATACAGCAAGGAGTTTTGGACGGTGCAGAAAACAATGAAGTCACGTTCTATGACTTGAAGCAGTATGAAGTTGCTCCTGTTTATTCTTATACGAAGCACTTTATGATTCCAGACATTTTGGTTATCAATAAAGAGACCTATGAAAGCCTTTCGCCAGAACATAAAGCGATTTTCGATAGGCTCGTAAAAGAGACAATTGAGCGCATATTTGCCAACTTCATTGATCGAGTAACAAATGCCAAAGAAGAAGCAATATCAAAGGGTGCAACTTTCATTGACGATTTTGATTCTTCGATATTCAACAAGAACTTCGTTGATGTAATCTCTAAGACAGTCAATACCCCATCAAAGAAGAAACTTTACGACTCTATAGCCAATGTAAAGTAAATTCAGCAGCTATCTCCTCCTCTTAACGGGGAGGAGGTAGCCCAAAAAATGTTTGCTTGGAGTGCTTATGAAAAAAATAAAAGGCTTTGTTGACACAATTTTGCAATGGTTTTGTATTGCTATCGTAGCCGTGATGGCAGTGTTGGTAACTTACCAAGTCGTTACCAGATATGTTTTTAATAATCCAAGCGCCATAAGCGAGGCTTTGGCGAGGTATTTGTTTGTCTGGTTGACGATGTATGGCGGTGCCTATGTTTTTGGCAAACGCGATCATATGAATCTCTCCTTTGTCCGTGATAGATTTTCCCCAAAAATCAAGCTTATTCTTATGATGGTTTCAGAATTTCTTATAGCTATTTTTGCTTTTAGCGTGATGATTATCGGCGGGAAGTCTTATACCCTTCAGCAGATGATACAGCTCGACCCATCGATGCAGATTCCGATGGGTTACATTTATTCTTCTTTGCCTATCGCAGGGGTATTGATACTGTTTTATTTCATATGTAACGAGTTGGAGTTATTTAGACAGTTAAAGAGATAATCTCTTAGGGAGGTTCTTATGGATGCAGCGATAGTTGCAGGAATAATAATGGTCATATCCATAGTAATAATGTTGGCTATAGGAGTTCCTATAGCAATAAGTATTGGTTTAGGTTCAGCTCTTGCCATGATGGCTTTCTTGTCTTTTGACAGGGCTATGATGATGAGTGCACAAAAGATGTTTTCGGGGGCAAATTCTTTCCCTTTGATGGCTATACCGTTTTTCGTGCTGGCAGGAAATGTGATGAACAACGGGGGCATAGCCATAAGGCTTGTTAATTGTGCGAAAGTTTTAGCGGGGAGAATGCCCGCTCCACTTGCCCAGACGAATGTTATAGCGAATATGCTTTTTGGAGCTTTGAGCGGATCTGGAGCAGCAGCCGCCGCCGCCATCGGAGGGACAATCGGGCCTCTTGAGAAAAAAGACGGTTATGACCCAAATTTCAGTGCTGCGGTAAATGTCGCCACAGCTCCGACAGGTATGTTGATCCCCCCATCAAACACTCTGATAGTTTATTCGACAGTTGCAGGCAGCGTTTCAGTTTCCGCTTTGTTTATAGCGGGCTATCTGCCGGGCATTCTTTGGGGTGCTTTTTGTATGATTCTCGTGGGCATCATCGCTAAAAAACGCGGGTATCGTTCATCAGCAAGAGTTGATTTTATGACAGGCTTAAAGACCATTTTGATTGCTATTCCAAGCTTGCTCCTGATCGTCATAGTTATCGGCGGTATTCTTATCGGAATATTTACCGCTACAGAGGGCAGTGCAATTGCTGTGGTTTACAGCTTAATTTTGAGCGTGTGTTATAGGAGCATCAATGCCAAAAAGATAAAGCACATTCTTCTATCTACCGCAGAAACCACAGTCATAATCTTGTTTATGATAAGCGTTTCGATGATCATGAGCTATGTTATGGCATACACCCACATTCCTGAAATTGTGGCAAATGCCCTTCTTGGCTTTACTCAAAACCCATACGCCATTTTGCTCATCATGAACATCATTCTTTTGCTCATAGGAATGGCTATGGATCCAACACCTGCCATTTTGATTTTTACTCCGATATTTTTGCCGATGTGCGTAAAGTTCGGAATGGATCCTGTTCAGTTTGGAATAATAATAACGATGAACCTTTGTATAGGCACCATCACTCCACCCGTCGGAACAATTTTGTTTACGGGTTGCAAAGTCGGAGGGGTGAGTATCGAATCTGTTTTCAAGGATTTGCTGCCTTTCTTTGCCGTTACGATTATTGCTTTGATGTTTACGACATATATCCCAGCCATTTCGATGTGGTTGCCGAGTGTGTTCAATTTGGTGAAGTTTTAGGAGTTAGGGTTAAGGTAGTTTAAAATTTTATATCTGGAGGTATCAATGAAAGTAGCTAAAGTTTACGCAATAAAAGATTTGAGATTAGAAGAAGTTGAAAAACCAACAATCACCAGACCCGATGATGTTTTAATCAAAACGAAATATGTCGGCATTTGCGGTTCGGATGTTCATATTTATCACGGCGCAAATCCCTTGGCGATTTTGCCACGCATTATGGGGCATGAGGTTGTAGGAGTTGTCGAGGATATGGGTAAAGAGGTTAAGGGTCTTGCTGTTGGAGATCATATTGTCGTCGAACCGATAAGCTATTGTGGTAAGTGTTATGCCTGCCGTAATGCTATGCCAAATGTCTGTGCTTCTTTGCTCGTTTTCGGCGTTCAGCAAGATGGAGGTATGAGGGAATACTTTACTCTTCCTCAAAAACAAATCCACAAACTCAACAAAAACTTGGCTTGGGAAGAAGCCATTTTGACTGAGCCTTT
>JAITBH010000142.1 GCA_031283745.1 Candidatus Ectomicrobium neotermitis
CTTCAAACTGTTGAACTCGTATTTCTTGAAAAAATCTATGGCTTTCTGATTGTCAATTTCTTTAGTCCTAAAGTCCTCTACAGTCCCGTCTATCGGTGCATCGTTTCTTAAAATTATCAACTCCTTACTTTTTAGTGCATCAGAGCCGCCTGCACTTAAAAGCTCCCCGACCTTCCCTTTGATTTTTGCGGCATTGCTTAAAACATTATCAAGCGACCCAAATTCCTTTATAAGTTTTACAGCCGTCTTTTCCCCGATACCTTTAACGCCCGGCACATTGTCTGAAACATCTCCCATCAAAGCCAAAACATCGGTCAGCTCTTTTGGATAAACCCCAAACCTCTCAAAAACCTTTTCCTCGTCAAAAAAAATGTCTTTTGAATCGTTCCAAACCCTCACTTTATTGTTTTCAACTATCTGCAAAATGTCTTTGTCCCCAGTAACGATTATGGTCTCGATGTTTTCTTTTTTGTTTTTAGCTGCGGCAGAGGCGATCAAATCGTCAGCCTCAAAGCCCTCAATTTCAATTTTTTTAACATTCAAAGCTTCGACTGCCTCTCTTGCAATAGGCATTTGGCTAATCAAAGCCTCCTCTAAAGGTTTTCTGTTGGCTTTATATTGGTCAAAAATTTTGTGGCGGAAGTTTTTGGCGGGATAGTCAAAGCAGACGGCAAAATAGTCAGGCTTAAAATTGTTTTTGATTTTTAAGATGAGTTTTACAAAACCAAACACAGCATTGATTTGCCGATTATCTGATGTTGTAAGGGGGGGAAGTGCATGATATGCCCTATGTATGTAAGCGTTTCCGTCTATGATGAAAAACTTTTCCATTAGCGATCTCTATAAGCCCTTTTTTTCCAATTCCTCTGGAGTATTGTCTACCATTCTGTTTGCGGGTCTGCCCAACTTTTTCCTGATCTTTATTCTGAAATTGTCGACATATTCAAAAATCGCCGGGATAACCAAAAGTGTCAGTGCTGTAGAGCTGACAACCCCTCCGATAACCACAATCCCCAGCCCCTGCCTAAAAGCCCCCATCTCAGAAAGTCCCAAAGCTGTCGGCAACATTCCTGCAATAATTGCCGATGTCGTCATAAGTATTGGTCTAAGCCTTGTTTTGCAAGCTGCAACGATAGCCTCATCTAAACTCAATCCCGTTTTGATCTTTTGCTGAATATAGTCCACAAGCAAAATAGAGTTTTTAGCAACTATGCCCATCAGCATTACCATTCCTATCAAAGTAAACAAATCCAAAGCCTTGCCTGTCATAAACAGTGCTAAAAACCCCCCGATGACCGCTAAAGGTAAAGCGGACATTATTACGAGCGGCATTATCAAGGATTCATATAGGCTGGTGAGTATTAAAAAGAGCAGTATTATTGAAAACAGTGCAGCAATTGCCACATTTGTTCCCATTGAGGAGACGCTTCTCTCGTCATTTCCATCGAGCAAGCTGATATTTTCCCAATCTTTATGCTCGGGCTTGGCTTTTTCCTCATTAAAAATCTCAAAAACCGCTTTCTGTATCTGCCCTTGCGAACCGTTTTTGGCGATATTTCCCTCTAAAGACACATAAATATCCCTATCTTTCTTGTTTATCTGCGTCGGCCCGACCGCATAGGTAGAGGTTGCCACATGTGAGAGCTTTATTAAGGAGCCGTTTATGTTTTCTACATAAATTGAATCAAACTCATTTGGCAGGTCTTTTTGGCTGTCGGGCAGCTGAACCAAAATATTGTATTCAAAACCGTTTTCTCTATATTGAGCGGCGATATTGCCCGCCACCATAGACCTCAACTCATTGCCCGCCGTTACGGAATTGATGCCTAACTTATTCATCTGCTCAAAATTAAAGTTTATCTGGAACTCAGGGTTGCCCTGCATATAGTTTGTATTGAGGTCAACAAAGCTCGGAATCTGTCTAAATTTCTCTATCAACACACTCTCAACCTCAGCCAACTTGCTCTGCGTATCCCCCACAAGGTTATACATCACTTGGCTCTGCCCGCCTGACAAACCCACCGAAGTCGCAAAAGACATACTCGCATTGCCGAGTTTGCCTGCCATTTTTGACCTTATGAGGTTTTGGAAATCCTCAGTGGTCATCGTTGGCTTATCGACCATTCTCACATAGATGGACGCTTGATTATATTGAGCTTTGCTATTGCCTACCGTGGTAAAAGAAAAGTCGACATTTGGATCATTTAAGAGGATCGCCTCAACCTCCGAGGCATACTTATCGGTGGCATCTAAATCTGCCCCTGCCTCAGCTTGAATTGAGATATAAAACTGTCCGAGATTTAAGTTGGGCATAAAATTCACCTTTAGCCTGAAAGCTATCAGCAGTGCCGCAGTAAACACCACTGCCGTTATCAAGATTGTTTTTAGTTTATGCCTCAAAACTAAACGCACCGCGGCGATATAGAAATTGTCGACTACCGAATAAAGCTTAGAAAACCAGTCCAAAGTCAGTTTGTGAATAAAAGAGATGGCTTTTTGCTGGGCGGGGCTGATTTTTTTGCCTTTATCGTGATCGTTGATGATATAAGCCGAAAGCATCGGTGCAATAGTCAGTGCGTCAAGTATAGAGATAATCATCACAAAAACCACAGTCAGCCCAAACTCCATAAACATCTTGCCCACCATTCCGCTCATAAAAGAGATCGGCAGGAACACCGATATAACAGC
>JAITBH010000104.1 GCA_031283745.1 Candidatus Ectomicrobium neotermitis
GAGGAGGCAATTGAGGTGGCAATAAGCCTCTCAAACCTCAAAGAGGCATTTATCGCCACCACCGGAATGGCATCCCGCGAACTTTATGAAACCCGTTTGCGGCTGAAAATGAACTCAGAGCGGGATTTTCTGACTGTCGGCTCGATGGGTCATTGTGCACACATCGCACTTGGGGCTGCTTTGGCAAAACCCGATGTCCGCTTTACCTGCCTTGACGGCGATGGGTCGCTGCTGATGCACTTAGGTGCTATGGCTGCTGTGGGTGCAAAAAAACTCTCCAACTTTAGGCATATTCTCTTAAACAATTGCGCCCATGACTCGGTGGGAGGTCAGCCGACAATAGCCCCATCGGTAAATTTCGGCACTTTAGCTAAGGCAGTGGGCTATAAAGAAGTCTATCGGGCAGTTTCGATAAATGATCTGCGGAACATTTGCCTAAAAACTAAGGAGAGAATTGAAGGGGGTTCCATCTTTATTGAGGTGCTTGTCCGCAAGGGAGCCAGAAAGAATTTGGGACGCCCCCAGAGCAGTCCTGTCGACAACAAAAAGGCATTTATGTCGTTTCTTAAGCGGGTTTCTTAAACGGGAGTTTTTTTGGTAACCTGAATTTAACGGCACGGCACGGCACCTGTGCAGTTCGCCGTTGTAGTTCGATATAGAATAGAATAGATAGATGTATAGATAGATATGTAGACGGAAAAACTAAACGAAAAGGGGGCTTTATGGCAAAAGATGAAAAAGTTAAGGCTTTAAACTTGGCACTGTCTCAGATAGAAAAGGATTTTGGAAAAGAAGCAATTATGAGGTTGGGGGAAAAGAGTTTCCGCGACAAAGTGGACTCGATACCCACCGGGGCGCTCCCTCTTGACATTGCAATCGGCATCGGCGGGATACCAAGAGGCAGAGTTATCGAGATTTTTGGCCCTGAGTCCTCAGGTAAAACCACGTTGGCGCTGTGTATGGTTGCCGAAAGCCAGAAATTGGGTGGAATAGCTGCTTACATAGACGCTGAGCATGCGATGGATCCAGAATATGCCTCAAAAATTGGTGTAAATATTGACGACTTGCTTATTTCCCAGCCCGATTCGGGAGAGCAGGCATTGGAAATTGCAGACAAGCTCATTCGTTCAGGTGCAGTTGACATCATTGTTGTCGATTCTGTAGCGGCTTTGGTGCCTAAAGCTGAAATTGAAGGGGAAATGGGGGACTCTTTTGTAGGGTTACAAGCCCGTCTCATGAGCCAAGCCCTAAGAAAGCTGACCTCAAATATCTCCAAATCAAGAACTTCAATCATCTTTATCAATCAACTCAGACAAAAAATCGGCATCTCTTGGGGAAATCCTGAGACTACACCGGGAGGGCTGGCACTCAAGTTTTACTCGTCCGTTCGTTTGGATATACGCAGAATCGAATCTGTAAAGAAAGGCGATGAGGTTTTGGGCAATAGGGTGAGGGTAAAAGTGGTCAAAAATAAAGTCGCTCCCCCGTTTAGGCAAGCCGAGTTTGAAATAATTTTCGGTTTAGGGGTAGACAAAATGGGCTACTTGATTGATATCGGGGTTACAGATGGGCTGATAGAAAAAGCGGGGGCGTTTTTTAGTTATAAAGGCGAAAGGTTAGGGCAGGGTAGGGAGAATGTCAAAGAGTTCCTACATCAAAACCCAGCAATTGCCGATGAAATTGAGACAAAAATTCGTGCCAAAGCTTTCGGCGGGGCAGTTCCTGAGGAAAAAGCAGTAGAACCTAAGCCCGATGATGCACCAGAGGCAGAGCCAAAAAAGGCTGAAAAGCGGTCAAAGAAAGCAGCAAAAGAATAAGCATAGGGGCTATAGGATATGACAAGACTATTTTTTAAGCTGCGTAAAGCGTTGGCACTGTTTATTTCGGGGATAATTCCTCTAAAAAATCAGCGCAGAGCCTTCAGAAAAAAGCTCATAGAGGCTCAGTTTTACTCTAAAAAATACGCTTTTGAGGACAGTTCAAAGTTTCCTTTCTATTTGAGCATCTTAGCTGCGGCAAAAAACGAAGGGTCTTACTTAGAAGAATGGATCGAATACCACCATATGCTTGGGGTAGAGCGGTTTTTCTTGTTTGACAATGAATCGACAGACAATACTCGGGCAGTTTTAGAGCCTTACATCAAATCAGGGTTGGTCGTTTACAACACTTTTTCTTTTGTAGGGGACTTCTGCCCTAAACCTCAGCAGGATCTGTATACAAGGGCGGTCAAAAAGTATCGAAATCAGACAAAGTGGATGGCAATTATCGACATCGATGAGTTCATTGTCCCGATTAAGCACAATTCCATACCCGATTTTCTGCGTGGATATGAGGAATTTAGCCAGATAATGCTCCACTACAAGTTCTTTGGCGCCGCTGGCCATAAGACAAGACCCGCAGGGCTTGTTTTAGAAAATTACCTTTATGCCCGCCAAAGCGATGTCAACAATGTCGACACAGTAGTAAACTCTAATACGGGTAAGTCGATATTAAACCCCAGAGCGGTTGTAGGAAGAGTTTTTGAACACTATTCACCTGTCATTGGAATGCCCGTTGACGAGAGGAAAATGCCCTATCTTGAGGATCCATCAACTATTGGAGCTACCACAGACATTATTGAGGTCAATCATTATTGGGAAAAGTCTGAAGAGGAATGCGCCAAGAGGTTTTTGCGAAATGAGGACAGGGTCAAAAATTTTTACACCAATGCCCAGATGGTTTATAACGATGATGTTTTGAGATTTGTCCCCAAACTTAAAGAAAGGTTGTCGGCAAAAAGGGAGAATGTTTAAGTGATAGATGTTTTAAGCAAAATTAAAATTTCTGCGGGATCTTTTTTAAGAGGAGAAAAGGACATCAGCAGAAATTTTTTATTTATAGCCACAATCGTGTTTTCGGCATATTTGATGTTCAATAATTTGTCCATAAACCCGCTCTCAACTGATGGGTATTATTATGCAAACCTTGCCAAGAATATGCTCTTAAACAATGATTTCATAACTTATGTAAATGCCGACGCAGAGGTGGACTTTACCAGCGGTAAAGGCCACCTTTTTTATTGGATATATGTTTTTTCGGG
>JAITBH010000147.1 GCA_031283745.1 Candidatus Ectomicrobium neotermitis
GGGGCATACATAACAATGATGCCGGCAGAATATATTCTTGCCGCTATTCCCTTAAACATTATGAATGCCATAATCATCTCGACGATTTTGATACCTATAAAAATCACCCCGCAAGAGGATGTGATTGTCTCGGTATCAAGTCCCGACAGTGCCGAGGCAGCAGTTGAGGGCGCTAAACCCAAAAAAGAGCCGTTCTTTTCATTTTTGAGCGACTCAATTCTTGCAGCAGGTAAACTTATCCTCATCATCATCGCCTCAGTCATTGCTTTTGTGGCTTTAGTAGCACTTATCGACAATGCGATGATCCTTATTCACAAAGATTTTTCTTTAGAAAACATACTTGGTGTTTTGATGTTTCCTTTTGCTTGGCTGCTGGGTTTTGATCCAGCCGAAGCTTTTAATCTGGGCAGGTTTATGGGAACCAAAATTATTACCAATGAGTTCGTGGTGATGGTGCAGGTAAAAGATGTTTTGGGGAGTTATAGCCCTCACTTTAGGGCAGTTTTGACTGTCTTTTTAACCTCTTTTGCCAACTTTTCGACTGTCGGTATGATCATCGGCTGCCTCAAAGGTTTGGTCAATAAAGAAAAAAATGATGCTGTCTCAAAAAGTATCGGCAAAATGCTCTTTTCTGGGATTTTTGTCTCCCTATTGTCTGCAGCTTTTGTCGGGCTTTTTGTCTGGTAAAACAGGACTTTTAATCCCCTTTGTGGAAATCAAATGAACAATACAATGATTACAAAACAATATATATCACAGCTAAAACACAAAGGGGATAAACATATCTCTGCTCTCATCAGCACCCAAAAAGACATCAAGCACGTAATTTTCATACTTAAAAACTCAAAGGCCGCCTGCCATCAAACTGTGGCGGCGGCTTTTTGTATGACCTTAAAAGAGGCAAACAATGTTCCTGAGTGTTAAAGATTTATCGAAAACTTATGTGGCAAAAACTCTTTTTAGGAAAGTGCGGTTTGCGGCTTTAGACAAAATCAATTTTTGTTTGGCTGAGGGGGAATCTTTATCTTTGGTTGGCAGGTCTGGAGGGGGCAAAACAACTTTGGGGCGAGTTCTTGCACGGATAACAGATTTTGACGGAGGCGAGGTCAAGTATTTCGACAAAAATATCAATGATTACGGCTCAAAGGAGTTATCAAATATAGTCCAAATGGTTTTTCAAAACCCTTATGCCTCGCTAAACCCAAAAATAACCATCAAATCGTCTTTGTCAGAAGCACTTAGCACAGGGGGCGGTGCGAGTGCAATCACACAAGTTCTAAAAGAAGTCCAGCTTGACCCCCGCATCGTCAACAATTTTCCTCATCAGTTCTCAGGCGGGCAGCGGCAGAGAATTGCCATTGCCAGAGTTTTGCTAAAAAACCCAAAGCTCATAATTGCTGATGAGCCGTTTTCATCTTTAGACACCTACTCACAAGCTCAAATTATGGATATTTTTGGGGGCATAAAACGGGCAGGCAGGTCAATAATTCTCATCACCCATGACATAGACGCAGCAAAAGAATTTTCAGACAAAATACTATCAATAGAGGACGGAAAAATTGGAAGCTTTAATTAAAAAAATTCAAAAACTCTCAAAAGGCTATGAGGTTTATTTTGTCGGGGGTTTTGTAAGAGACTTGCTGACAAAGAGACCGCATACCGATATAGACCTATCCGTAGCAAAACACGCACTCAAGTATTCAAAAATGCTTGCAAAAGCTTTTGGTGTCAAGGTTATTGTCATTGACGCAGAACACGGAACCTATCGTTTATACTTAGCTAACAGCACCGTCAGGCAGATAGATATAAGTCTTTTAGACGGGGACAACATTTTAGAGGATCTCAAAAAGAGAGATTTCACGGTAAACGCTTTTGCCATTGACATAAATCGCTTGGCCGTTTTGTCAAACCTCATTTATGCAGACAAAAAAGCTCTAAAGGATCTGCGGGCAAAAGTTCTCAAACCCGTGAGCAAAGAAAGTTTTAAGCAGGATCCCCTAAGAATGCTCAGGGCTTTTCGTTTTTGTGCCGAGCTTGGCTGGACAATAAGCCCGCAAACCCTAAAACAGATAAAAAAATCCGCCCCGCTGATTAAAAACTGTGCAGGTGAAAGAATAAAAGCCGAGTTGTTTAGAGTTCTTGATGCCCCTTTTTGTGCACTGCTGATAAAGTTGATGGACAAAACGGGCATTTTGGGAGCAATTTTGCCCGAGACAATTAAGATGAAAAAGGCAGCAAAGAAGTTTTACTATCACAAGGGCGGGCTTTTTGAGCACTCTTTTGAATCTTTTGAGGCAGTTGAGAGCATACTTTCGAACTTAAAGAAATATTTCCCGCAAAATCTTGATGACCTCAAGAAACATTTTGAGGATAATTTGCGATTTTCTGAGTTTGTCACAAGAGCGGGGCTGCTAAAGCTTGCCGCCCTTTTTCATGATAATGCTAAGCCCGAGACAGCTAAAAGGGTGTCTGGGAAAATTCGTTTCTTAAAGCATGATGAGCTGGGTGCGGCTAAAGTTGAAAAAATCTTTGAAAAACTAAAGCTTGGCACAAAAGATGTCGATCTCATCAAAAAACTTATCTCTAACCATATGCGTCCCTCCAACCTTTCTAAAAGCCGCATGATCACAAAGCGGGCAAAGATGAAATTTTTTAGAGAAATTGGCGATGAGACCCCGGAGCAGATCATTTTGTCTATGGCTGACTGGCATTCCTATAGAGGGCTAAACACCCATTCGCCCCAAACCCTCAAAAATCAAGAGAAGGAAGTTAAGGTGATGATGGCAAGTTACTATGAGATAAAAAATCAAAAGCCCCTCATCAAGCTTATTGACGGCCACATAATTATGAAAAAGTTCAAACTAAAGCCCGGCCCGTGGATAGGAGACCTGCTAAAACTTGTCGTAGAAAAGCAAAAACAGGGCAAAATTAAGGACGAAAAAGGGGCTTTGAAGCTCGTCGATCTCAAATTGACACCCATACTCAAAAAGTATAACATCGCCTCGTTGTAACGTCGGAAAAAGCTCTTTTTGCGGGTATAGTTCAGTGGTAGAATGAAAGCTTCCCAAGCTTTAGATGTGGGTTCGATTCCCATTACCCGCTTACTAAACCAAGCAAAAAGCCCGCACAAACCCAGCAGCAAAGTCAATAACCGCACAAAATCAGTAGCAAAACCAAAAGCCGCACAAATCAGTAGCAAAAGCAAAGCCCGCACAAAATCAGCAGCAAAATCAAAAACCGCATAAATCAGTAGCAAAATCAAAAGCTGCACAACTCAGCAGCAAAGTCAAAAATCACTCAAGTCAGCAGCAAAATCCATCAAATCAAACAACTCTAATCACTTTTTTTAATCAAAAAGCCCAGTTTTATCTCCCCTTTTGGCAGTTACCTTTGTCCAAAAACCATCCAAAAAATATCGCCGCACCCTCACACATTTTTATCCAAAACAAGGAAACATCATTTCACAGCATTAGGAGGCTTTACTATGAAAAAAATTGTTTTTGCAGTCTTTGTTTTGTCTTTTATTTGTCGGCTATCGATCGCAAACACTGTCTATCCCAATGGAAGTTTTACCGTAAACGGGGCATCTTATCTGCGGCAAACACTCAGCGGCGGTCATGCTACAGGCGGGGTTTTTAGTGCAAGCCGCTCGACGGTAACTTTCGTGCCTGCAATG
>JAITBH010000037.1 GCA_031283745.1 Candidatus Ectomicrobium neotermitis
AAGAGGTTTATCGTGGTCATACCGCTAATTTTCCTCTATGTTTTGGCAACGGGCGCTAACCCCCCGGTTTTGAGGGCAGGCATAATGACAACTTGCTTTTTAATCTCTTTATCTGTCCAAAGGGAGCCGCTGATATATAACTCTTTGGCTTTGTCGGCGCTGATTATTTTGATTTTTACCCCTCAGCAGCTTTTTACAGCCTCTTTTCAGATGTCTTATGCGGCGACAATTGCCATAGTCTATTTTTACAAGAAGTTTTATGTCCCCTTTAGTAAGGTCAGAAATCGATTTTTGAAGATTTTGATCGGGGCATTTTGTGCTACCACCGCGGCTCAGGTAACGATGATACCCATCAGCGCCTATTACTTCGGGCAATTTTCTTTGGTTTCCTTCATTTCAAACACAGTAATTGTGCCTTTGGTGGGATTTATCACTACCTTGGGCTTTGTTTTTTACATACTCACCTTTATCTCGAAGTTCTTGGCGGCAGGGGCGGCTTTCATATTGGAGATACTTTTAGATGCAGTTTTGGCAGCAGTTTCTTTCTTTGGGCAGACAAAATATGCCGCCCTCATCGTTCCAAAACCCCATATCTGGCAGGCAGTTCTCTTTTTTGCGGGATCATTTGCGGCCCCTTGTCTTAAAGGGGCAAAACGTATCATAGTCTTAGCCATCATTTTGGGCATATTTGTAACCTTTTTTATGACTATCGGAGGCTCAAAAAACGGGGAGGCTTTTTATGAAAACAGAAATATGTCCGTGCTGCACATAAAATCGGACAAAAAAGACCTGTTTATAGTCCGAAAGAAGCTCAAATATGACAAAAACTATGTCAAGTCGCTGGGGGAATACATACGGTTTAATGGCATAAAAAACCCAGATTTGATTGCCGAGGGGTTTGACGAAAGACTTTTAAGGGAGGATTTGGGGCTTTTGAGGGGGCAAAGAGCAGGTTTTTCTCAAATTGACTAAAGAGGGGTGATGTTATAAGATTGAAATCACGCCTTTAGAAGGGGTCAAAACAACTAAAAAGGGGCAAAAAAGAGGTATGAATGTTAAAAGTTATACGGTTTTGCAGTATCTTGTTCTCCTTATTAGCAATATCAGCAATTCCCACATATGCAGCTCAAATTAGCATCATCGATTCCCCAACAACACAAATCATAGAATACGGCAGTTTCAATGTAGATTTTAAGGTGTTCAGAGAAGGAGGGCTAACCCCAAAGCTTGAGTTTGGGGTTTTTAGTTTTTTGAACTTAGGGGTCGCTTGGGAAGTTCAAAAGTTGATAGGAGACAGTCAGGCAGACCTTGCTATGCCTACCCTGCAGGTGAAAGTTCAAATATACAGCGGAGATATGAGCTTGCCGGGCATTGCCATAGGATATGATGGGCAGGGATATATACATATGGAAAACGAACCCGATAAGTATTACCAAGAACCTCGGGGGGTTTACATATTAATAGGTAGGGAAGTGTTTACGGAGGGGTTAATAATGAATGTTGGGGTTAATTCAAACACTCTCAAAGATGGCGAAATTTATGGTTTTATCAATATGTCTTTGCCGGTGGGGTCAGAGAATTTCTTGTTTTTGGCTGAATATGACAATATAAACTATATGCCTGATTCGAGGCTTAACTTAGGAGTGAGGATAGTTCTTTCGCCGGATGTCAGAGTGGATTTGATAGTTAGGGATTGCTGGGGTGCAAATGAGGAAGGGCTGTTCCCCAACGATAGGATGCTTAAATTAAGTTATACGGGACAATTTTAAGGGAGGATTTCTGGAAACTACTTTTGATTTTGAACAACCTATTGGAGAAGTAGATAAGCAAATAAAGGCATTGAAAACGACTTCTCAAAACTGGGAAAAGGAATTTGGAGAAGAAATAAAGACTCTTGAAAAGAAAAAAGCCGCTTTAAGACAAAAAATATACTCATCTTTAACCCCATGGCAACGAATTCAAATCGCACGCCACCCCCAAAGACCGTATTCGACAGATTACATCAAACTTATTTTTGAAGATTTTATGGAACTGCACGGAGACAGAAGTTTTGGCGATGATCATGCCCTTCTGTGCGGTATGGGTTTTATTGATGATATGCCGGCTATGATAGTAGCCCATCAAAAAGGCAGAACCCTTGAGGAAAATATGGACAGAAACTTCGGTATGGCTCACCCTGAGGGGTATAGAAAGTCTCTTCGTCTTATGAAACTTGCCGAAAAATTTAACAGACCGATAATAACTTTCATAGACACAGCAGGCGCTTACCCCGGCATAGCCGCAGAGGAGAGGGGTCAGGCAGAGGCGATAGCAGTCAACTTGAGAGATATGTCTGACCTAAAAGTTCCCATTTTAAGCGTTGTTATAGGTGAGGGGGGTAGCGGAGGGGCTTTAGGAATAGGGGTATCAAACAAGATTTGCATGTTAGAAAACGCTTACTATTCGGTAATTTCTCCAGAAGGGTGTGCTGCTATACTATTTAGAGATGCCTCAAAAGCAAAAGAGGCAGCCGAAGCGATGAAAATAACAGCCAAAGACCTCTTAAATTTCAAAATAATCGATGAAATAATTGACGAACCTCTTGGCGGGGCGCATTTTGACCCCCAGCTTACAGCCCAAAACATCAAAAAAACTCTTGTTAAGTATCTGAAAGCTTACTCGTCAATGTCTCAAAAGGAGATTAAAAACGACAGATATGAGAAGTTTAGAAATATGGGGGTTTTTAGAGAGGAAGCCTCAAAAGAGAAGAAGTCAAAAAGCCTTAAAAAGGCAAAGAAGTCGGAAAAAAACAAATAAAGGAGAAAAATTATGGCTTTAGTACCGGGTAAACAGATTTTAGACGAAGCAAAAAAGAAAGGTTACGGCGTAGGTGCATACAATGTTAATAATATGGAGCAAATCCAAGCTATTATGACAGCTGCAAAAGAGACGAAGTCGCCAGTTATTATTCAAGCAAGCAGAGGTGCTCTAAAGTATTCAAATTTCACTTATTTGGGATATTTGATGAAGGCGGCAAACATTGAAAACCCAGAAATTCCTATAGCAATGCACTTAGATCACGGCAACTCTTTGGAGTCAGCCCAAAAAGCGATAGAGCTTGGTTTTACTTCCGTTATGATTGACGGTTCTTTGATGGAGGATGCACACACCCCGTCGACCTATGAATACAATGTAGAGAGCACCACAGCCGTAGGTGCATATGCTCATCCAAGCGGCGTATCGGTTGAGGCAGAAATTGGAACTTTAGGCGGAATTGAAGACGGTGTAGGTTCGGGCAAGATTCATTTAACTGATCCCAAAGAAGCTAAAAAGTTCGTAGAGGTCACAGGGGTCGACTCTTTAGCAATTGCTATCGGCACCTCGCACGGGGCTTATAAATTCAAAGGGGCGGCAAATCTCGCTTTTGATGTATTAAAGGAGATCAGAACTTTGATCGATATTCCTATCGTTTTGCACGGTGCATCGTCAGTTCCTCAAGAGCTGATTGCCGAGATCAACAAATACGGTGGAAAGTTGCCGGGGGCAGCTGGAGTTCCTATTGAAAGCCTTCAACAATCAATAAAGCTCGGCGTTCAAAAAATCAATGTCGACACCGACGGAAGATTGGTTATGACAGGAGCGATAAGGAAAATTTTCGCCGAAAAGCCTGAAGTTTTTGACCCAAGAGATTATTTAACCGTAGCAAGAGCCGCTCTTGCTGAGCTGATAAAGTCAAAGATGGTAGCTTTTGGAACAGCAGGACATGCAGGAGATTATAAGCCGGTTAGTCTTGATGAAATGAAAAAGGCTTATTTGAAATAAAAATATATGCCCTGATCGGACTTTTGTCTGGTCAGGGCAAAAAAACGGAGGCGAAAATGTCGGTCTATTCAATAAAGAAAATTCACATTATTTCCGTAGTCAAAATATATGCAGTCGTTACGGGGATATTTGCAGTTATAGGAGTTATTGCTTTTTTAGGTGCAAGTGCGTTTTATGCAGTTCAGCAAGGCGGATCCCCCATAGCAGCGTCGGTTGCCGCTACGGGCTTTTTTGGTTTGCTTATGCTGATAGTTTATTTTGTGTTTATGATAGCAATGGTCGCTTTTGTGGTGTGGATTTATAATCTCATATCTAAAAGAAGCGGTGGAGTTGTCATTGAACTTGAATCAAAAGACTGATGAGTTTAGATTAAGAGAGCTGGATGTGTGTTTTAACAGAAAATATGCATCCAGCTTTTTGTTGTAGTGTCAAAAAGTGTCTTGCCCCACCAAAAATAAAATAAGAAAAACGGAAATAAAGAATGTTTAAACATTTACTCTCCCAAAAACTTAAAGAAATCATCGACAAATTTTTAGCTGATAAAAACATAAACGAAAAAATTCTTTGGTCATTAGATGTCCCTCCCAAAAACTTCCAAGCAGACTTTGCCCTCAATGCGGCTATGCCCATAGCAAAAAAAATCAAAGCAAACCCCAATTTAATAGCACAGGAACTCATCGGCATAATTTTGCAAGAGATTCCTCAAATAAAAACAGCCTCCATTGCAGGCGCTGGTTTTATAAACATTATTATCAAAGATGAGGTTCTTTATAATGAGGTAGCAGACATTCTTAGGCTTAAAAAAGATTATGGAAAGGTTTATGCAAAAGATACAGAGAGGGTTTTAATAGAGTTTGTTTCGGCTAATCCAACGGGTCCTTTGCATATCGGTCATGGCAGGGGGGCGGCAATAGGGGACAGCTTAGCGAGAATTTTTGAGCATTTGGGGCTCAAAGTAAGCCGTGAATACTACTTAAATGATGCGGGAAACCAGATGTTAATTTTAGGCGAGTCCCTAAAAGCCCGATACCTCGAACTTAAAGGCAGCAAAGCGGAGTTTCCTGCGAATCATTATCAAGGCTCATACATTATCGATATAGCCAAAAAACTTGTTGATACCCAAAAAAGCATTGATGAGATAGATTTTACAGCCGAAGGGGTCAAAGATATTCTAAAAACTATAGAGGACGACTTGGCTGATTTTGGTGTTAAGTTTGACACTTGGTTTTCAGAGTCCGATTTGGCGATTACAAAAGACAAAAATGGAGACACTGAGGTCGACAAGGTTTGCAAGTATCTAAAAGATGAAGGGAGTGCTTACATAAAAGATAGTGCTCTCTGGCTTGCCTCAACAAAATATAAAGATGACAAGGACAGGGTGTTAAAACGGTCAGACGGCAGATACACTTATCTTGCCTCAGACATTGCTTATCACAAGAATAAATACGAAAGAGGTTTTGACAAACTTATAAATTTGCTGGGAGCAGACCATCACGGTTATGTTGCCCGCTTAAAAGCAGCAGTCCATTTGCTGGGTTTTAATGAGATCTCGCTAAATGTCATTTTGTATCAGTTAGTTTCTCTTATCAGAGCTGGTCAGCCGGTAGCTATGTCTACCCGAAGCGGTGAGTTTATTACGCTCAAAGAAGTTGTTGAGGATGTCGGAAAAGATGCCTGTAGGTTTTTCTTTTTGTTACGTTCCCCAGATTCTCAGCTTGAATTTGACCTTGATATTGCCAAAAAGCAGTCAAGCATCAACCCAGTTTTTTATGTCCAATATGTTAATGCAAGATGTCATTCAATCATTAGAGAGAGCTTAAAAAGGAAAGATTTAACCCTTACCCCAGACCTATCCTTGTTAAAACAAAAAGAAGAAAGAGACTTGATAAAAAAACTTGCTCAATTTTGCGACATACTTTTAATCTGCCAAAAAACTCTTTCGCCCCATCACTTCACAACATACCTCATAGAGCTTGCCGATTTATTCCACAAGTTTTATGAAAGCTGTCGTGTTTTAACCTCCGATTCCTCATTATCCTCAGCAAGGCTCGGTTTGATAAAAGCGGTAACTGTAATTATTGAAAACGGATTGGACCTTTTGGGGGTTAGTGCACCAAAAGCTATGCAGTCAAAATAACAAATTCGCAAAACATTTATGAAAAAAACCATAGCCGTTTTTCTTTCTATTGTGTTTTTTGCACAGAGTTTGATAGCGAGTATTTCGGTAACCCCTTACGGGGCTGCTGAAATAGTCTCGGGGAGTTCTTTCTTAATATCAACGGATAGGTTTTCAGCAATTGTTGACTGCGGATCTTTTATGGAGGAGGAGCAATTTTTTTATAACAAAAACTTTGAGATGACCCAAGAGTTAATAAATGCACAAGCGCTCATTTTGACCCATATTCACAGCGACCACTTAAACAAGACACCGCTTTTATTTGCCGAAGGGTTTAGGGGGAAAGTTTATTCCACCAAAACAACGAAAGATTTAGCGTTAAGATTTTTTAGAGAAGGACGTGGGTTTGAATACATCAAAAGGAAGTATTTTTGGGATGAGGGCAAAACTGCCCTTCATTGGCGTAAAGAGCACAGCAAAGCTATCGCCCGACTTAAAACAACCCAAGATCCTAAAACGATAGGAGAGCTTTCTGGGACTTATAAAAAGAGTTTTTATTTGTGCAGAACATGTTTAAGGTATGAGGTTGGAGATATAGAAAAACATTTTGAGGTCTTGAGTTACAACAAAAAAGAAAAGCTCTTTAATAATTTTTACATAACCCTTGTTGACGCTAAACATATACCCGGTTCGGCGAGCGTTTTGTTTGAAATTGACGGCAAGAAAATATTGTTTTCTGGAGATCTGGGTAGCGGATTTTCAAAGCTTATTGGTCAAGCTCAAGCAGCCCCAAAAGCTGATTATATTTTTATGGAGACGACAAATGGAGCAGAGAATTTTCTTGATATGTCGGGCTTTGAGAGTTTTCATAAAGATTTGTCAAAAGCTGTTAGCGACGGGAAAACTGTGTGGATACCTGCTCTTTCATTTGATAGGACGCAAAAAGTCCTCTATGAGTTAAAAATAATGCAGGATGACGGAGAGTTGAGTAAAGACATTCCCATATATTCCATCTCTCCAAGTGCAAACAAAATAAATGAATTGTATCAGCAAGAGGCAGGTGCAGGCAGGGGCAATTGGTTTGTAAAAGAGGTGTATAAAAAAGGAGGGGTGCTTCCTAAAAATTTGTCTCTAAAAGCACCTAAAGTTTTGGGAAACATTATTTTGCTCTCCTCAAGCGGAGATATGGATATGGGAACCTCAGCAACGATAGCAGAAAGACTTGTTGGGCGGGCAGATGTCTTTATAATGATAGTCAATTATGTGAGTCCTAATAGTTTAGCGGGGCAGTTGTTAGATGAAAACAATGAAAAGTATAAAGATGCAAAAGTTGATATTAAGCAATACCATATTTTTTCAGCCCATCCCGACTTAAATGGAATATTAAAGTGGCTGTCTAAACAAAATAAAAATGTTCATATTTACTTAATACACGGGCAAAAAGACGACATAGAGAAAGTAAAAGATACTCTCCAAAAAAGAGGTCAGACAAACATTAACATCGCAGAAATGGGAAAAAGGATAGAGATATAACCATGAAAAAAACAATTGCCGACGATATAATGAAAAAAAATAAAAGCAGGTTTTCCAAACTAACAACCCCTGTAAAAATAGCCCGCACGCCTTTGTATAAAAAGAAGTTTTCTTTTGGTTTTAAGAAAGATTTTTCCAAGAATTTGAAAACTAAAATTAAGGTCAAAGTCGACACAAATTTTAATGCAAGCGTTAAAGGGACAATAATTTTTGTTGCGGCTTTAGCGATATATTACCTTGCTATAAACCTATACTACTCAGGCGAAAATTTTGCTCAAAAAGCTGATGAATCTTTTATGCAAGGCGACTATTTTAAGACTGCTCAGTATTACCGCAAAGCCATTTCTCTTAAATACACATCAGCCGACATATATGAAAAATACGGTATTTCTTTGATTAAAACTGGCAACTATGTTTTAGCCGAAAGCAACTTAAAGAAAGCCCTTGCCCTGTCTCCAGAAAGCCCGACAGCCTTATACAATCTTGCAAATGCCATGTATCTAAATGCCTGCTTAGTTAAGCTTTCTGACCCAAGCAATGACGAGGTTACGGAGGCATTTATCGAGAGTGCATACTATCTGAAAGAAGCAATAAGGGTGGATCCTAAAATGAAAGAGGCATATGTTTTGATAGGTCTTTGTTATCGGGAGGTTGGTCAATATCAAGAGGCGCTGTTTTGGTATAACAAAGCGGTAGAATTATTTTCCAAAGTTGAGTTTTATAATTTGATGGGCCGCACCTTAGTGGAGGAGACAAAATATTCAGATGCCATTGAGGTTTATAGAAGAGCTATTGATTATGACAAAGACAGTTTCATCACCTACTATAATATAGGCGAGGCTTACACAAAAATAAACGACATAAATTCGGCGATGCAAAGTTATGAAAAGGCAATAGAATTAAATCCAGATTATGTTGAGAGCTATATAAAGATAGGCGGGATATATATAGACAATCAACAATATGAGGAAGCTTTGCAATGGTTTATAGAGGCTCTAAAAGTTAGACCTGAAAATGCTCAAGCCAATTTTTTTGCAGGGATAACAGCTAAGAGTCTAAATAGGACAAATGAAGCAGTGGAATACTTAAAAAAGGCAGCCTATTACGGTAATGACGCGGCAGTGAATTTGTTACAAAATATGGAAATTGATTGGTGAGGGATAAATGTTTTATACGAAAAAATGGATCTTCTTTTTGTTTTTGCTGGCAGTTAGTTTTGTCTTGTATTATCTATTGAATAGTTTGTCTTACGGTTCAATATCAGGTTTTGTTAGGCACTACTTTTTAGACAAAAACCTCCTGCATAATTTAGCACCTCTTGTTGACTTGATGAAAAGCCCGATAAGCGGTTCTATTTTTATTTTTGCAACTATTGCTTGTTTGTCTTTTGTGCTTTCTTTATTGCTGACATTGATGTCGTTGTATCTCTATTATAAGCCCCTCAAGCTTGTTAAAAATTCTCCCATTCCACACAACTTGTTTACAAAAAGATTATGGACATTATTTACTTTACTATCATATGCAGTAGCAGCCTCCATATTCTTTTTCTTAACGAAGTATTGATGATTATGGAAAACATCAAACGTTTTATTGATCCCTTAAAGCCGCCGACTTTAGTTTATCTTGACATTGAAACCACGGGGCTGTATGCAAACAGTGGTGACAAAATTATTGAAATAGCTATGCTAAAGATTGACGGAAAAACCGAAGAAAAATACGAACAACTTATTAACCCCTGCTGTTTAATCCCGCCTGAAGGCTCAAAAATCCATCGCATTTATGACGATATGCTCAAAGGTGCTCCTTGTTTTAAGGACATCGCTCAAGCGGTCTTAAATTTTATCGAGGACAATATTGTTGTGTGCCACAATGCATCCTTTGACCTTTCTTTTATTGTCAAAGAGTTGCAAGACAACTCTTTTGCCTGCGTCAAATTTCCTTATATAGACACGCTTACGCTTGCAAGAAAATATTTTAATTTTCAATCTAATTCTTTAGGCGGGATAGCAAAAGCGGTTGGGATAGATGTTGGTGTAAGCCACAGAGCAATGGCAGATGTTTTAACAATGTATCAGGTTTCAAAGTATTTGTTTTTTAATATTTGGAGGAAAGGTTTTGATGAAATTGAGGTAGGAATTTTTTAGTTTTTTTCTCTTTTTTGGGGGTTTTTTGAGCAGTTTTTGCCACATTTTCTTTGTTTGACTTTTGATAGTTTTGTTTATATATTTTTGAGAGTTAATTTGCGTTTTATCGACGACAGAACATAAAAAAACAGGAAATCAGACGGCACAAAAATCGACCACAAAAAGGCAAAAAGTAGGACAATAAAAACAGGAGGAAACGAAAATGACCTCATATGCAAAAATTCAGAAAGTGGGAATAAAAAGAGAAGTTGATTTCCTTTATTATATCGACGGGAAGGGGGATATAATGAAAACAGCGATGGCAAGAGGAGTTAAAAAAGGTGGAAGACAAAAGCAAAGAATTGCCAAGACAGGGATAAAAAAAGAAGTTGGTTTTTTATATTTCATAGACAAAGATGGAGACATCTCAAGAGCCAAAATGAGCCGAGGAAACAAGAGAAAAAAGCTTGTCGCTAAAAAGCCCGCAAAAACAAAAAAAGTTACAAAGAAGATTGTAAAAAAAGCAGGTAAGACAGTAACTAAGAAAACAAAAAAGAAATAGAAAGAAAAAAACTACTAATAAAAAATATAAACCTCGGAAGTTTATAAAAGCCCCGAGGTTATTTTTTTTGGATAAAGATATGACAAACAAAGATAACAGAAAGGTGTTAGCCTCAAACAGAAAGGCATTTCACAATTATCAAATCCTTGAAAAGATAGAAGCGGGTATTTCGCTAAATGGTTATGAGGTTAAATCAGCCCGTAATTCTAATGTCAGTCTTACCGACAGTTTTGTTCGGTTTGATAGCGGTGAGGCTTTTGCTGAGAATATCTTTATAGCCCCTTATGAATATATTTCAAACCATGTGCAGGATTATGATGTAAAGAGAAAAAGAAAACTCTTACTGCATAAGTCTGAAATAAACAAAATTTCTTCTAAGGTTAAAGAAAAAGGTTTGGCTGTAGTTCCTTTAGAGGTATACATTTCAACTAAAGGCAGGCTTAAAATTTTGTTGGGGATAGGGAAAGGAAAACACTCTTACGATAAAAAAGAAGTTCTAAAGAAAAGAGATGTAAACAGGGAAATGCAAAGAGAAAAAAATGTAAGGAAATTCAAAATTTAAGATGACAAAAGACCAAGCACAAATCATTTCAGTTTCAGCGTCCGCAGGTTCAGGCAAAACTTATAACCTCGCAAAGAGATACATAGAGCTTATTTTTGCCGACAATCAAATTAAAAATATTGTCGCTATAACTTTTGCAAACAAAGCAGCACTTGAAATGAAAAGCAGGGTCATTGAATACTTAAAAAAAGCAGCTCTTAACGTAGACACTCAAAAGATTTTTGACAGCTTAGATGATAAGCAAAACAAAAGCATTATGCTGTTAGAAAAAATATTAAACGATTATGACGATTTTAATATCAGCACGATAGATAGTTTCAAAAACAATTTATTAAAAGCCTGTGCCTTTAACCTCAACCTCTCTCCCGAATTTACAATCGAAAACAAATACGACGAATATTTACGTTTTGCCGTCGAGGCTTTTGTTCGTAAAGCCAACAAAAACGCAGAGGCAAAAAAACTTTTGTTGGACTATTTAGACCAATACACTCTTTTTGAAAAAAACTCATGGTTTCCAAAAGAGGATATTTTTAGAGAGACAAAAGGAGTTTTTAGCAAGAGTTCAAATTACGGAAAAGACATAAAAATCACCAAAGAGCAGGGAAAAGACGAGCCATTTTCATCAGCATCCAGCTTCAATTTAGAGTTTCGCAAGCTTTCTGATTCGCTCCATGATCTATCCCTCAGCCTCCTTGATCGCATCAAGGAATTGAACTTAAAAGTAGGCGACAGATTTATGAAAAGCCTTGAAAAATTTATAGCCGAGACAAACAAAGCTTGCCACAGCTTTGTTTTCTCGGCTTATTTTTTAAAACCTGAGCTAAAAGGTGCCGACGGTGATGACAAAATAATTTCTCTTTGGGCAAGTATTTCAGAGGAAATAGAGGCACTGATTGACTTTAATATGTCTCATTATTACAGCGTTTATCTGAGGCTTTATTCATTTATTATCAGAGAATTTAATTTGCAGACAAAGAAAAACGAGCTGATTTTGTTAGCTGAAATAAACAGAAAAACCCTTTTGTTATTTGACACCGACAAGGTTCAAGTTCCTGAGGTTTATTATCGACTGTCGGAGCGATACAAGCATTTCTTGTTAGACGAATTTCAAGACACCAACTCGGCACAATGGATAGGGATAAGGAGATTTCTTGAGGAGAGCATTCCAAACGGGGGGTCTTTGTTTTATGTGGGGGATGTAAAACAAGCCATCTATGATTTTAGAGGCGGGGATCCGCGAATTTTCCTAAACATTAAAAATGAATTTAGCCAATACAAATACGAGGAAAGAGTTTTAATCGAAAATTATAGGAGTCATAAAGCTATTGTGGACTTTAATAATTTCGTTTTTTCTAAAAGTAATTT
>JAITBH010000043.1 GCA_031283745.1 Candidatus Ectomicrobium neotermitis
AGCTTTAAGGACAATGGTGCGATTATGCTCATCATCGCCCTATCCGGTCCTTTTAGCTATGCCATAACCCTCGTAAAATTGCCCATTGTCTTGAGCAATTTCATTTTCGGCATAACAGACAACCCTCAGCTTTTGGTCATCATTATGTTGTTTTTCTTGTTTGTATCGGGAATGTTTGTAGACAGCAATGTGAACTTCCTCTTGCTCACTCCGATTTTCCTGCCAATGGTTGAACAGGTGGGCATCGACCCAGTCCATTTTGGAGTTTTGATGGCGACAATCGTAACACTCGGTGTTATGACTCCCCCGATAGGTGCTGCCTTATACACTGTTTGCGGCATCATAGACTGTCCTCCGGAGGAATACACGCGATATTCGATTCCTTTTATGATAGCCATATTTTTGGAGTTGACCATACTTGTTTACTTTCCCGGCTTAGTCCTGTGGATACCTAATATGATCTTTGGATAGCAACCCCGCACCTAAGTAAACAATCACACTATTAAGCAAAAAGCCCCCTGTCTTTAATCGACAGGGGGCTTTTTTATGTTTACAGATCCCGCCCATTTTTCCTTGCAGCCTTTAATCTGCCGGCACTGGCGCCCGCACATCAGCAATGCAAAATGTTCAACATATTTCCTTGCAGCCTTTAATCAGCCGGCACTATCACCCGCACATCAGAAATGCAAAATGTTCAACAGAGTTCATTGCAACTTAATCCTTAGCGCCCGCCTGCCCCTCTTTGAAATCCCTAAGCCGCCGCCTTGTCCTCTCTTATCATCAAGAAAATCAGAAAGTTCATCAGAGTAAAGGCTCCGATTATTATGTAGACCAAGTGAAATGCCGCCACAGGTAGGGCAAACTTGGGCAGCTCGACAACTGTTGATAGCAAAATGGCGCAAAAAGATATGCCTAAAGCCATACAAAGCTGCATAGTTATTGAAAAAAGCGAGTTGGCTTCGCTCAAAAGTTTAGCGGGAACATCGATCATCGTGAGTGTGTTTATGGCAGTAAACTGCATAGAGTTTGCCATGCCGATAAGTCCGTAGACAATCAAAACCATATAAAAAGGTGTGTCGATGCCAATAAAAGCGACGCAAGCTATAAAAATCCCAAGCACTATCGTGTTAGCGGTCATAAATTTCTTATGCCCAAACCTTGCGATAAGCCTTGCCACAAAGCTTTTTACAAAAATTGCACCCACGCTCAGGGGTATCAAAGCTATTCCCGCTTTTGACGGGGAATAACCCAAAGCAGTTTGCAAAAACAATGGTGCTACAAAAGGAAGCGCCCCGCCCGATAAGCGGGCAATAAAATTTCCTAATATTCCTACTGTAAAATTCCTCGTCTTAAAGAGCTCAAGCTCAAACAAAACCCCTTTTTTGCCTTTTGCATAGAGAAAATAGACGACAAGCAGTCCGACGGCGATCGCAAAAGAGAGGGGTTTAGGCAGCAAAAGTGAAATCCCGCCCGTCCCGCCAAACAAGAAAAAGAAAATCACAGCCGAGTCGAAAATGAAAAATCCCAGCCAATCAAATTTCGGTGTTGCCCGTGCTCGCGGTATCTGGGGCATAATGTAGAGAGAAAACACAAAGCACAAAATCCCGATGGGGATATTTATCAAGAAAATCCAGTGCCAAGTGAAGTATTCAACGATAAACCCCCCTACGGTGGGGCCTATCAATGGGCCAATCAGTGCGGGCATAACGATAAAGCTTATGACTTTGACATATTGATCTCGCGGAAAAACCCTCAAAATCGCCAATCTTCCTATGGGAACCATCAAGGCGCCCCCTATTCCCTGTATAACTCTTGAGGCGGTCAGCTTAAAAAGTGTATCGGAAATGGCGCACAGAAAAGAGCCAGCCGTAAAAATAATCAAAGACAGCAGGAAAATTCTCTTGATGCCGAAACGTTCAGACAGCCACCCCGAAACGGGCAAAAAAAATGCGGCAGAAAGGGTATAAGCCATTACTGTCGCAGACATATTTACGGGTTTTTCATTGATGTATTGTGCTATGCGGGGAATTGCGGTGTTTAGGATGGATTGGTCAAGCATTTGCATAAAGAAGGCGGTTGCAACTATGAAAGGGAGGAGCTTAACCTTTTGTTTACTGTCAATTTCCATTAAGTTTTTGAGCCAAGATCTTGTTGACTAACTGCGGATTGGCCTGCCCTTTAGACTTTTTCATCACAAGACCGACAATAGAGCCAATCGCCCGCTCTTTTCCACCTTTATATTCAGCTACAGCCTTTGGACTTTCGGCGATCGCCTCATCGCAAAGCTTGCTCAATGCTTTTTCGTCTGAAATTTGGACTAAGCCTTTTTCCTTTATTATCTCCTGCGGAGATTTGGAGGTTTTATACATCTCCTCAAAAACTGTTTTGGCAATTTTCCCAGAAATTGTCCCGTCTAAAATCAAAGATACCAAAGCCGCCATATCTGCACTTGAAACAGGTGAAGCTGTTATATCTTTATTCTCAGCGTTTAACTTGCCGCCAAGTTCGGTAGCAATCCAGTTGGCGGTGGCTTTTGCCGCCTCTTTTTTATCTTTTGCCGCATCGACTGCCCCTTCAAAATAATCCGCAATAGCCCTGCTTGAGGTTAAAAATTGAGCATCGTATTCTGAAAGCCCGTATTCTTTAATAAAGCGGGCTTTTTTTACTTTTGGCAGCTCTGGAATTTGGCTTTTAACTTCAT
>JAITBH010000049.1 GCA_031283745.1 Candidatus Ectomicrobium neotermitis
TAAGACGGGTTTTTTGCCGACGTAGCTCAGCTGGTAGAGCAGCGGTTTTGTAAACCGCAGGTCGTAGGTTCAACCCCTATCGTCGGCTATCATCCTCGTCGAGGTTTGTGAGTTTTGCGATTATTTTACTAACGACTGCATTCAATTTTATGCACAATTCTGGTCGTCAGCAGGTATCGGCAAAAACTCCTCTCCCACGACAAAATAAAAAAGGCAGACTAAGTGTGAATTTCACTTATCTGCCTTTTCTTTTGTGGTTTTTTGGGTGTTTTTTACGGCTTAAAAGTTCGTCGATCTCTGTTAGTCGAGGTTTTTTGAGTTTTGGGATTATTTTGCTAACGAGTTAGTAAAAAATTGACCGCTTTTGACCTAAATTGACATAAGAAAAAAACCCGCTTTTCTCGACGACAGACATAAAAAAACCCACTTTCATCCATCAAAAGCGGGTTTGTATAGGAAATACCCGGTATAGGACTTGAACCTATGACCTCTTCCACGTCAAGGAAGCGCTCTACCAACTGGGCTAACCGGGCATAAAATTTTGCTGAATTTGCAAAGAAAAAGGTGCGGGGCGGATTTGAACCGCCGCATAACAGTTTTGCAGACTGTCCCCTTAGCCACTTGGGTACCGCACCGCCTCACGACGAGGTCAATATACAATATCCCCCTCTCTTTAGTCAATTTCAAAAATAGGGTTTTCCGACGGAGATTAGTGCTTAAAATGCCTCATTCCAGTGAAGATCATTGCGATATTATTTTTGTCAGATTCTTGGATAGATTCGTCATCTCTTATGGATCCTCCGGGCTGAATTATGGCATTAACATTGCTTTTTGCTGCCTCAGCAACCACATCGCCGAAGGGGAAAAATGCGTCTGATGCTAAAACCAAAGGAAGGCTCTCCAGGGTTTCTAAACCTTTCATCTCGCTCATTTTCTTTAAGGCTATATGAAGAGAATCTATCCTGCTCATTTGCCCCGCACCAATGCCGACGGTCTGCTTTCCTCTCACAAGAACTATTGCATTTGATTTAACATGCTTGCACACCTTCCAAGCAAAACTCAAAGCGTCCATTTCTTTTTCGGTCGGAGTTTTTTTGCTCATAATTTGTATTTCAGACAACAATCCATTGTCCCTATCTTGAACAATCATACCTGCTGACATTGTCCGATAATCAAGCTCGGCATTGACCACATAAGGAGCGGGCTGTTTTAACAATCTGATATTTTTCTTTTTCTTTAAAACATCAAGTGCAGCTTTCGAAAAATCTGGAGCGATGACGCACTCAATAAACAATTTGCTTATTTCCAAAGCAGTTTCCTCGTCGAGAGGTTTATTGAAAGCAATTATCCCGCCAAATGCACTAACGCTGTCGCACATCAAAGCTTTGAGGTAAGCATCTTTTAAATTTTCCCCTTCAGCACACCCGCAAGGATTATTGTGCTTGATGATTGCACAAGCAGTATTTTCAAATTCATGGACAATCCTCCATGCTGCCTCTAAGTCCAAATAATTATTGTAGGAGAGTTCTTTTCCATGTATCTGTTTTGCAGGCAAAACCGACGAAGAATTGTCAAGAGGACCCGACGAATAAATTGCTGCGGCTTGAGCAGGATTTTCTCCATACCTCAAGTCGGAGATCTTTTTTAACGCTATGGCGTTTTGCTCGGGAAACTTTTCGTATGTCAAATAGTTAGCAATAAGTGCGTCATAATAAGCGGTATGCCGAAAAGCTTTTGCAGCAAGCTCTAATCTAAATTCCGTCGAAAGATCGTCAAGACTGTCGATAATTTTGTCGTAATCTTGATAGTCGCAAACGGTCAAAACATACTTGTAATTTTTTGCTGCTGCCCTCAAAAGAGCCACTCCGCCAATGTCGATATTTTCGATAACTTCCTGATCGATATTTTTGTTTTTAGGTTTTTCAATCTTTGCGATGGTCTCCTCGAAAGGATAGAGGTTGACTACTACAATATCAATCGGCTCTATCGCATATTTTTGAAGCTCTTGGAGATGTGCTTGATTATCTCTGACGGCAAGAATTCCCCCATGAATTTTGGGGTTTAATGTTTTCACCCTCCCGTCTAAAATTTCAGGAAAAGAAGTTATCTCCGCTATTTCTTTAGAGGCTACGGAATTTTCTTTTAATGTTTTTGCTGTTCCTCCGCTTGAAATAATTTCCCAGCCCAAAGAATCCAACTTTCTTGCAAAATCAACGATGCCTGTCTTGTTTGAGACGCTAATCAAAACTCTTTTTTTCATAATCAAATCTCCTCTTTTTGTTTTTGTCTGACTAAAATCTGCTGCATTATCCCCCTGCTGTTATCTTGATAATTTCCACAATATCGCCATCCTGCAAAACAATATCTCCCAAATGCTCTCTCTTTACGATGACTTGATTATGCCCCACAAAAGTATCGCAAAGATCAATTCCCTGCTTGGTCAACAAATCCAAAACACTCACCCTCCCCTCCAACTCCACAGTTTTCCCATTC
This sequence comes from Candidatus Ectomicrobium neotermitis, assembly GCA_031283745.1. Lineage (GTDB taxonomy): Bacteria > Elusimicrobiota > Endomicrobiia > Endomicrobiales > Endomicrobiaceae > Ectomicrobium > Ectomicrobium neotermitis. The sequence continues at coordinate 2,494 of JAITBH010000049.1, forward strand.
ACCATTATCTTTATCATCTCGGAAACCTCGCGGGGGGTTCTATCAGGGAGAGGATTTGGGCGATGGTTTTTTTGATGTCGGGGGAGGCGGTAATTTCTGAAACCAAACAAATGTTGTCGGGGTTAAATTTGGCAACTGAGGGCAGGTTTGCAATTTTTATTCCTCCGATTGCGACTTTTGGAATGGTTATATTTTCGACGCAATATTTGAGATATTCTAAGCCCACAGGTTCAACGGCATCTGTCTTTGTAAAAGTCCTAAAAATCGGACCTACACCTATATAATCTGCACCGTCGTCTTGAGCTTTTTTGGCTTGCTTTGGGCTATGCGTCGACAAACCCACAACCATTTTTGCCCCCACAATTTTTCTTGCCTCGCTTATCGGCAAATCGTCTTGCCCAAGATGAACTCCGTCGCTTTCAACAGCCATCGCAATGTCTATGTCGTCATTTACCACAAAAAATGCCCCGCAATCCCGAGTAAGTTTTCTGATAATTTCACACTGATGATATTTTTCGATTTTGCTTTTTTGTTTGTCGCGGTATTGAAGCAGCTTAACCCCTCCGTCTAGCATCTGTTTAACCACATCGATATTGTCTCTGCCGTTTGAAAGATTTTCGGCTGTTATCGCATATAAGCCTTTGGGAATTTCCTTTTTCATATAACCTCTTTTTTGCTCGTCATTTTTGTTTTTTTAATTTCTGTCAGGTGAAAACCTGTGGCGCAAAAATTATCTCAGCCTGTTTTTTGTGAAGTAACCGCTTGATATTGAAACGAAATAAAGCAAAGCGATCATCGTCGACAAGCCCGCAAAAGCATAAATTGAAGAGATACCCATCGCATCAATAATTTCCCCTCCAAAAACTATCCCAAGCCCTATCCCCAGATCCCAGCTCGTCAAGTAGGTAGAACTCGCGGCGGCACGTCTATTGTGCGGTGCGAGATTTATGAACATCACATTAAATGACGGGAACATCATCCCGTATGACAAGCCTATCGTCAGTGCCGATATGTAATATATGAGCGACTGGCTGTGGGGAGTTTTGTCTGCAAAAAAGAGCAGGAAAAATGAAAAGACTGCAAAAATGTTTCCCATCTTTATCATCTCTAACACCTTGCCTTTGTCTATGTTTTTGCCTGAAAAAAGCCTCGAGATGATAAGCCCTATCGAAAGAATAATGAAAAACATTCCCGCACTGCCCCAAACTTTTAGCTCTTTTCCATACATGGCGATATAAGTTGTCATCGTGGCATAAGCCATACCTAAAAATACAAAGTTGAAACCTATCGTGAGTCCCTTTGTCGACAAAAATCTGTCCAAGTTTATGGCATCTTTTCTGGATTTTTCCGATGCAGGCGATTTGATGAGAATCGCAAACACTCCTCCTATCGTTCCAAAGATCAAAGCCCCGTAAAAAATGTAGTGATAATCAAAATAGTCGTATATCAAAAGCCCAATTAGGGGACCCATCGACATTGCCAATGTGCTTGATAAACCAAAATAGCCGATGCCTTCTCCCTGACGACGTTTTGGAATTATGTCTATGACCAAAGCATTGCTCGTTGTCATCAAAGCACCGAAAGCAAAGCCCTGCAAAATTCTTGCTATCACAAAAAGCGACAAGGTCGCGGCTGCGATATAGGCTGCAAACAGAGCGATAAACATAAAAAACAAGAAAACATAAATTGTTTTTCTGTCGAAAGCGTCTGCGATAAATGCGGTTAAAGGTTTAATGATTGTGGAAGCTAAGACATAGACCGCTATCACCAAGCCAGCTTGGGCATTTGGAATAGCGAACACATCGGCGAGGTAAAAAGGAAGGGTGGGCATAAGCAGGTAGAAAGAAAAGAAAAGCAGGAAGTTTGAAATGTTGATGAAAACAAAATTTTTCGTCCACAGCGGTGTCTTTCTTGATTCGAATGTTCTTTGCAAAAAAAGGCTGAGCCTCCGAAAAGGCTCAAACCTGAACTTTTTAACAGCTTTCATATTTTTTTATCTCCATGGGCTATTTTGTCATCGTCGTCTTAAACTCAACTTTTCGAAAGGCCTCTCTTACATAGCCTGCGGGATAATCTTTGGGTTGTTTGACCATCGGGTTACCCTTATACTTCACTCTAAAACCATACTTTGCCAACTCTTGAGCAGCAACTCTTGCTCTCTTTAATGCCAAGTTTTGATTGTCAGGCTCGCTCCAATCGGCAAACCCCTCAACAACAATTTCGACAGATTTATAAGACTTTTCTCTTTCTCTTATACTACTTGCCAAATTCCTTATGTATGTCTTTGCCTCTGGGGTCAACTCCTCTTCATTGTTGATAAAAATCTGTCCCCGCAAAGTGGCAAGGGTCAGCTCTTGAATACCCAAGCCGCCCTGTCCCCCATCATAAATCTCAGGAACCGCCCCCGTATAAACAATCGTCCCCCCGCTTACCGTGGCGGCTGTGGCGGTCGAAGCACTCTGCTTGGCTCTTGGTCTTTTTACCCTCTTCTGTATGGCCACTGTAAACCTATACTTTGCACCTATACCTATATAGTAGCCGAAACTATTGTTGGAGTTTTTGATGTCCCCTTCAGCAAAAACATCGACATCTTTATACACGGTATATTCGCCATAGCCCCCAAGTTTCACAAAAAATGGACTCTCCTTGTCGGCAACGATTTGCATATATTCGGTTGAGATGCTGTTAATTTTTACATCGAACTTGCCTTCACTTCCCAGCAGCAAATATCCAAAACCAATTTTCCCTTCCCAGCGATAAAGATCTTTTTGCTTGCCTATTCTTGTCCCAAGCATTGCCTCAATTCTTGAATAGCTGTCAGCGGGAACGGTCAAATTTATCTCATCTCCACCTGTCTCCTTGATATTTTCATTGAATAGAAAGCCCAGACGCAGATCAACAAAAGGCTTAAAAATAATTTGATTTTTTGGTGTTGGGTCAAAAGCATATTCGGCATTCAAAAGATATTTCATCGTATAGACATTGAACTTAGCTTGGGTAGTTTTTCTTTTGATAAAAAGTTCTCCATTTTCATTGACATGACCTATAGAAGCTTGCCTTGCGGTATTGACCACTCCAAGCCCGAGACTGGCTGCAGCTTTTAGATTGATGATTTTGTTTTTGATGGGCATATCATAAGAGGCATACCCTCCGACATCTACCCCTTTTGCCGCCCCGTCAGCAGAACCCTGCTGCAAACCTTTCTGCCAATACTGTGCAAAAATTCCACCAATTGCAGACTTGGTTTTGATCATATTAACCCCGCCTAAAGCACTAAACCCATCTTCATTAAATTCCTCCATTGTGTTGTCTTCATCTTTAATGGAATAGCCGTCGAAATATATCTCGCCCCAAACCCCGCGATAGTTAATACTGCTTTGCGAGCGAATGTCATTGATTTTTGAATATAAAACGGCATCGGTATTGTCCATCAAAATTGCCTTGAGCGATGTTAAAATAAATGACCCGCTTAACTCGTCAAGCATTTTCTTTGCATTTCTATCGTTTACACCACTTATCGGGGTAATCAATGCTATCAGGGCATTATTGTTTTCGGAAGAATCCCCGTTTAGTATGTCATAAACAGCCTGCTGATTGGGCGTTAAGTTAAGAATAATGTCGCGGATACCCAAGTCATACTGTATCCACAGCTCGGCTGGTCCCCCTTTGTTAATAATTTCAAATCTCTTCACATTGCCCTCACCCACGAGACGAATGGTCTTGACATCATCGAGCGTAATACCTGAATCAGCAGTCATCAGCAAAACGCTTCCCGAACCTGATCCATAACTTTTCACAATCAATGAGCTACCGGGTTCAAATGTCAAACTTCCGCTGGATTTCAAAACGCCGGTCGTCTTATCGGTTTGGTTTATCCAAACCTTCAGGCTGCCCCAGACATCAATGTCATCTGTATAAATTGTCGTGATGGAATTATGGTTTAAGGTCCCGTTTGTGCTGATTTTTATGTTCCCCAGCGCCAATCCTTTCTTTGGCTGGAGTATCAAAACCTCGCCGTTTTCAATCAAAAGTGTTCCGCCAAAGCCCACCTCCCCGCTCAAAGACAAAGTCCCTTCTCCGTCTTTTTTAAGAGTGCTGCTTTGAGGACCGCCGATACCGCTGTTGATGTCAAGCAAAGCACTGCCTGAGGTGATTAAAATGAGCATTGCCCCCTCATCGATATAAATATCGTTTGCCGCCCCCCCATTGGCTGCTGATAAGTTATTGGCAAAATGGACTCTCTGCGAAATTTTGATGGTGTTGGTCGTATCTGCGGCTACATAAATCGCCCCGCCTAAGCCTCCAGCCGAGTTTCCAGAAAAACTCACATTGCTGTTAAAGGTAATTGTGGAGCCCCCAGACATAAAAAAAACACCGCCATTACCTTTGGCAGTGTTG
>JAITBH010000118.1 GCA_031283745.1 Candidatus Ectomicrobium neotermitis
AAAATTCTCTCAACGCCAATACCGAAAGAAATTTTTCTGACCGTGAAAGTTTTGGAAATTCCGCTGCCTCTCTTCCTTATTACTATCCCTTCAAAGATCTGCGTTCTTTCATTGTCGCCTTCTATAATTTTGAAATGCACTTTAACTTGGTCGCCCGAATTAAAAACAACTCCCAAATTTTTTATTTGTGCTGTCTGTGCTTGTTGAAGTAAAGTTAATGTCATTTTGTTGTCTCCTTGTCTTTATATAACTTGATGAGATCTGGTCTGCGTTCTTTTGTTTGCTTAAAACTTTGCTCTTTACGCCATTGTTGTATTTTCTCGTGATCCCCCGATAAAAGGACTGGAGGAATTTTTAACTTTCCAAAAACTGCTGGCCTTGTGTATTGAGGATAATCTAACAGCCCATTAAAAAACGAGTCGTTTACGACAGAATCTCGCTTGCCAACAACATTTGGAAGCATCCTTGCGACTGCGTCTACTAAAACCATAGCGGGGAGTTCGCCGCCTGTTAAGACATAATCCCCTATTGATATTTCGCTATCAATAAAATTCATAATGCGTTCATCAACGCCTTCATAATGCCCGCATAAAATAACTAAATGATTAAATTTGGAGAGGTTTTTGATGATAGAAGTGTTTAATGTTTTGCCTTGGGGAGACATATATATTGTGAAGGGATGCTTGTGGGGATTTTTGTAAAGATGATTTCTTTTTTTTACGCCTACACTTTTTAGTGCCAAAACAATAGGCTCTATCTTTAATATCATCCCGGCACCACCGCCAAAGGGCTTGTCGTCAACTTTCTTGTGCTTATCCTTAGAGAAAGAACGAATGTCTGTTACCGCAAGTTCAATAATTTTATTTTTTTGTGCTCTTGCAATTAAACTTTCCGAAATCAGAGACGCAAACATTTTTGGAAATATCGTCAAAATGTCAATCTTCATATATCAAACAAGTGTTCCCCGTATCTTTAATCGCCTTAGTGTGTTCAAAAAACATCTCGTATTCTTTTGGCAAAGATACAAAGATCTGCTTTTTAATAGCGTCTACTTCTTTTACGATGGATTTTAGTGCTGGAATAGAAAACTGCCCGCTCTCATTTTTAACCGTCCACACATCATTGCTACCTGTTACCACTACATTAAAAAGAACTCCGAGATAATTACCTGAAATGTTGTTAAACACTTCAAAGCCTATTATTTCGGAGATCTTCCAAGTCTGAACATTTTCCGGTGTTTTTGTTTTACTCAACAATCTCTACCGTCGCTCTCTTATCAAGTTTTGCCGAAGCGGAATTAACAACGCATCTTATTGATTTTATGATTCTGCCCTGCTTCCCAATAATTTTGCCTCTGTCCCCGTCTGCAACCTTAATCTCCAGCACCGTTGTCTTCTCTCCAACAATCTCTTTTACTTCAACATCGTCCGGATTGTCAACCAAAGCCTTGGCAATAACCAACACTAGATCCTTCATGCTACCTCCACCTATCTTTATTTACTTTCTGCACTTTGAGTCTTTTTTATCAACTCTGCCACAGTATTGGATGCTTGTGCACCTACTTTTAACCAATATTTAACTCTTTCCATATCTACATTCAGTTTACTATCAGTAGCCATAGGATCATATTGCCCAAGTATTTCGATAGGTTCTCCATCTCTTTTTGCTCTTTGGTCGATTGCGACAACTCTATAATAAGGTCTTTTAGGTTTGCCTTTCCTTTGAAGTCTTAAACGAACAGCCATTAACTCCCCCTCTCTCGTAGTCTTTTTTCAAAATCGTGGCGATTATATATGAACAGCCATCTTTTGTCAACAATAAGCAAAACTCTCAAATCCTGCTATTCATATATGTGAACTAATATTCAAATTGACTTTGCAAAAAACATTGTGATAACATCGCCTCGAAGTTTAGAGAATGCTAACTTTTCAGGAGAGATAATGAAGAAAATACTCGCGTTTTTGCTATTTGTTACTGCATTGTTTACTACTAATTTATACGCTGTAGAAATTGAAGGGATAAATATCAATGTTTTTGGAAATATGTTCATTCAAGGCGGGAAAGCCAAGCTTGGATCCGGCACAATTAACTCTAACGATGGGTTGTATGCAGGGGGAGTGGAGATAAGCAAGGGGTTTTTCAATGGCTCAGAGGTAGGGTTGACGATACAAGGGGGCAATGGATCCCCCCAGATCGGTGAAAACAGTGCAACCCTTGATACCAGCGGGAATGTGATAATGAGCGATATTTGGTATTCCCAGCCTTTGATAGAGGATGTCTTGAGAGTGAAAGTCGGCAGAGTATCCTTAATCGAAAGCACAGGCGGGGACAATGAGGTAACAGGAAACTCCGATACCCAGTTCATCGTGCCTCTCTTCTCTGATACGCAAAGCGGGTGGGTGCCTTACGTAGAGGATAATGGCAACCCGTGGGGCTTCGGTATTGTTTATAACCCCTCCGAGGCAATAGAAATACGATATGGTTATGTAGGCCCTATCGGTAATAAGGGCGATTCCTTAGTTACCGAAAATATATACAACGAAATACAAGACAGCACCATAACAGTTTATTCCTCCATCCAAACAGGCAAGTCATATCATATCGATGCAGATGGATATAACGGAATTGAAATCAACTTTAAGTTGATAGAAGACGGCAATTATAGGATTAAATATTGGCAGTTAAATGAAGTTTTAATAGAAAACCAGCCATCCCCCACAGGTTTTGCCTTGAGTTTTGATCAGAAGCTAACCCCTATTTTGACTGCAGGCTTGAGATATGGGCAGGTTTTGAACAAAAAAGCTATCCCCGACAACAGTGAGTCGGGAAGGTTTATCGTTTCAAACTACTCTTTAGCTCTTCAGGTTAACGGGCAGGCATGGGACAGGGTCGATGATTGCTTGGCTGCGGCAGTAGGGCGTGAGATATACAATGATCCAGAGCGGGACTCATGGGGGAGCTTTTACGAGATATATTATAGGTATACCCTCAACGATTACATAGCCATATCCCCTTCCTTTCAATATCAAACCTACACCAATGTAGAAACCATCAGCGGCCAGACGGTTTATGCTTTAAGACTGCACATCGAGTTTTAAGGAGGCCTCATGTTAGACAATTTGACCGCTTTCACATCGCAAAACAAAACCCAAAATTATCTTTTCAGCAGCTCACCAAGCATTTTTTACTTAACAAAAGCTCCTTTTGAGGGGTTTTCTTTGTTGATATTGAGCGGGCAGCCCTATGTTATATGCTCTCAAATGATCAAAGAGCAGGTCGAAACCTATTTTAGCGGGGCGGGCGGTGTTCAAATTCGAGCAAACAATGTTCCGATAGACGAAATATGCACTATTCTTTCTCAAAGAGCGGAGCAAACGTTGATATTTGACAGTTTAGATACCCCCACAGCCGATTTTTTTGAACTAAAAAGCCGTTTGGAAAGCATAAAAATAGAGCTTTTGCCCCAAAAAGGCATTTTGACTGAGTTGCGGGCAGTCAAAACCCCCGATGAGATAAAAAATATTTCTGTAGCTTGCGATATTGTCTCCAAAACTGCCCAAACCATTCAGGGCGAACTAAAAGCGGGACTGTCTGAGCTGGACATTCACTTTAGAATTATCGAACTTTTCGCCAAGCATCACTCAATCGTGAGTTTTACCCCCATAGTCGCTGCCGGTCCCAATTCGGCTAACCCCCATCATGCCAGCTCTAACTATAAATTGAAGCCCGACGATATGGTTTTGATAGATATTGGCTGCAAATACGGCGGATTTTGTTCTGATTTAACGCGGACATACTTTCTGGAGGGCATAAACACCGACAAAGTGGATGATGTGAGGACAAATGTGTGGAAAATTGTTAAAAACTCCCATGATATTGTTATTAACCAGATAAAAGCAGGGTTGCCGATCAACTGGGCAGACAAAACAGCAAGAGACGTTATAGCGGAAGCGGGCTACAAAGATAACTTTATTCACAATACGGGGCATGGGGTTGGAATAGAAATTCACGAGACACCTTCGCTCAATTTAAGAGCCGAAGGTATTTTTTTGCCCAAGATGGTAGTTACGGTTGAGCCGGGCATATACTTAAAAGGTAGATTTGGTGTCCGAATTGAGGACACAATTTTAATAACAAAAGATGGTTGCGAAGTTTTAACCTCCGCACCTTATTGACCAAAGCGTCCTATCGCTTAACAAAACATAAAAACAGGAGAAACAATGATTTCAACATCAGATTTCAGAAATGGACTCAATATTTTAGTCGACAATGAGCCTTATCAGATAACTTGGTTTCAAAATCACAAGCCCGGCAAAGGCGGTGCGGTGATGCGTGTCAAACTTAGACATCTAAGGAAGGGTGGAACCATCGAACGCACTTTCAAGTCAGGTGAAAAGTTTGAAAGCCTTAACGTTGCAAGGCAAAAAAAGCAGTTTCTGTATAAAGAAGGTGCAAATTTCAACTTTATTGATATGAATACCTATGAACAAACCAGTGTCGGCCCTGAAATGGTAGGGGACTTGGCGAATTATTTGAAGGAAAACCTCGAAGTTGATGCCATTTATCTTGAAAGCGAGCTTATCGGCATAGAAGTTGCACCCATCATTGAGATGACAATCACGGAGGCTGAGCCGGGCATAAAGGGCGACTCGGTTTCAAATATCACCAAAATGGCAAAAGTTGAGACCGGTATGGACATCAGGGTTCCTCTTTTTATCAAAGAGGGGGACAAAATTAAGGTCGATACAAGAACAGGCTCATATGTTGAAAGGGTATAAAAATGAAACCTCAAGAGATCAAAGAAGTTTTGAAATCATTAAGAAAAACGGACATTGAAGAGATCAGATACGAAAGCGGCGGCAATGCTTTATACTTTAAGAGATCAGCCGTCACGAGGCTTGCCGATCCAGAAATTGTTGTCGACCCTCCAGCTGAACCCCAAACTCCAGACCAACCCACTGAAGAAAAAACACCGATTATTGCGGTGAAATCAACAGTTGTGGGAACTTTTTTTTATGTCGGCAAAGACGATACCATTCCGATATCATCAAAAGGGGCAAAAGTTAAAGTTGGGCAAAAGATAGGGCAGGTCGAGGCGATGAAAATATCAAAGGATGTCTTGTCTACTGTCGATGGTGAAATTGTCGAGATTTTGGTTGCAAATGGAGCCCCCGTGGAATACGGGCAAGACTTGGTTTTAGTAGATACGGGCAAATAAATTAGCGATAGGAGCGTAGATGTTTAAGAAAATTTTAATAGCCAATAGAGGCGAAATAGCTTGTCGAATTATAAGAGCCTGTCGGGAAATGGGCATAAAAACGGTTGCAGTTCATTCGGATGTTGAAAGAGAGTGCCGGCATGTGAAATTTGCCGATCAGTCCATCTGCATCGGTCCCGCCAGCCCCGCGGATAGTTATCTAAACATCCCAAGCATAATTGCAGCAGCAGAAATTTCTGGGGCGGACGCTATTCATCCCGGTTATGGATTTTTGGCTGAAAACACATATTTTGCCGAAGCGTGCGAGGCCAGCGGGCTAAAATTCATCGGGCCAAGCAAAGAATCCATCAAAAAGATGGGCGATAAAATTGCTGCGATAGATTTGATGAAAAAGTCAGGAGTTCCCGTGATGCCCGGCACCAATGGGGCGGTCGATGAGGATGATCCAAAGCTGCCGCAAATAGTCAAAAAAATTGGCTACCCCGTCATCGTTAAGGCAACAGCAGGCGGCGGGGGCAAGGGAATGAGAATTATAAGAGAAGAATCCGAGCTAAAACAGGCAATATCTTTAGCGCAAAGCGAGGCAAAAGCGGCTTTCGGCAATGAAAAAGTTTATATCGAAAAGTATATCGAAGAGCCTCATCACATAGAGTTTCAGATTTTGGGAGATAAGTTCGGCAATGTTGCGTATTTGCCCGAAAGGGATTGTTCCATACAAAGACGGCATCAGAAATTGCTCGAAGAGAGTCCCTCGCCTTTCATCAATGCAAAGTTAAGGAAGGCAATGGGCAAGGCAGCTCGGCGGGCAGCGATGGCAGTGAAGTATGTTACGGTCGGCACTGTTGAGTTTTTGGTTGATAAAAAAGGCAATTTCTACTTTATGGAAATGAACACAAGAATTCAGGTAGAACATCCTGTAACAGAAGTGATCACGGGGGTAGATCTCGTAAAAGAGCAGATAAAACTCGCAGCAGACTACAAATTGTCAATTCATTCGGATAAGATAAAAATTCTCGGCCATGCCATAGAGTGCAGAATAAACGCTGAAGATCCCGAGCAAGACTTTATTCCATCACCGGGCAAAATCGGCGAGCTATTTTTGCCGGGCGGACCGGGCATCAGGGTGGACTCCCATGTTTATGGCGGATATGAAATCCCCCCCTTTTATGACAGCTTGATAGCCAAAATAATCGCACTCGGCTGCAATAGAGAAGAAGCAATCGACAGAATGGACAGAGCTTTGTCAGAGGTCGAGATAGAAAACATCAAAAATACATCCTCGCTCCACAGAAAAATTATGGCTGACGAAGCTTTCCGCAAAGGCGGAGTAGCGACAGATTTTCTTGCAAAACATATCTTCAAATCCGACGCAAAATAAAAAAACGGCAGAGTCTATCTGCCGTTTTTCTTTTCTTAAAGCCTGCTTTTATCTCTCTATCTGCCAAAAAAAATTCAAACTATGAAACGCAAAAACATAAAACAAAAACCAGATTCTCAAATGGAACCCTCTGCATTGCTCACCAAGGCTCTGCACGTCATAAAACCATTCTATAAGACAAGCGAGACAACTCTTTATAATGGCAGCTGTCTTGAGGTTATGAAAATGTTTCCCGACGATTATGTGGATATGATTTTTGCCGACCCGCCATACAATTTGTCTAACAACGGCATAACTTGCCACGCGGGAAAAATGGTTTCTGTCAACAAAGGTAACTGGGACAAAAGTCAAGGGTTTGCAAAGGATTTGGAATTTCACAAAAAGTGGATTTTTGAGTGCAGAAGAATTTTAAAGCCCAGCGGGACAATATGGATCAGCGGAACCAATCACAGCATTTATCAGTGCGGGTTTTTATTGCAGGAAATGAATTTTCATGTGCTTAATGACATCTCTTGGTTTAAGCCAAACGCCGCCCCAAATCTTGCTTGCACAACTTTTGCTCACAGCCACGAGACCTTGCTCTGGGCAAAAAAAGACAAAAAGGCAAAGCATATTTTTAACTATGACAGAATGAAAAACGGGGATTTTGCTGAGGATAAAATTAAGGCACCAAACAAACAGATGAGGAGCGTCTGGAGCATCCCAACCCCTGCACCTGATGAGAAAATTTTTGGCAAACACCCAACACAAAAACCATTGGCTTTGTTGACCCGCATAGTCTTAGCGTCAACTAATGATGGGAGCTTAATTCTCGACCCTTTCAACGGAGGAGGAACCACTGGAGTCGCCGCAAAAATTATCGGAAACAGAAAATACATCGGCATCGACACAGAAAAATCTTACATCGCCACAACCATCAAAAGATTAGAGAACATTTTGACTCATGAATGATAATTCTTGGAAAACCATCTTTGACAAATACCACATTCAAGCTCATGATTTTGACAATGCACCATTTGCCATTTCAGCGGAGATGATAAAACAGGCAACTAAACATTTCACAAAAACTCATGAGAGGGAAGTGCGTATCCTTTGCAAACAAGACAGCAGAGAGCAACGTCCTAAAATTTTTGTTGACCACAACTTGTTTTTGCTGCCCATCCGAAATGGTGAATATATTATTGTTAAGGGCGAAGGGTATGTTGATATTCCGGAGATAAAGACAGCAACAAAAATATATGTTTCAAAACTCGACTTTCGGTTGGACACTTCTTTGATAGGAAACTCTGAGATGCAACATTTAGATTTTGCTTATGCCTCAAGTTTGATTCGAACTTTTTTAAGTGATGACAGCTTAGTGCTTACAATTCGGGGCAGAAAATACACTCCGCAGTTTTCATTTAATGTCAACAACAAAAAAATAACTGTAGAAAGTGTTCAAACGGAAGTGGATGCAGGGTATGAGGGAAGAGATCAGGTTGTTTTAATTGAGGCAAAAAATAGTTACACGGCAAACACTATTATTCGTCAGCTCTTTTATCCATTCCGCCAGTGGCAACAATACACAAGCAAGCAAGTAAACATATTGTTTTTTGAAAAAAGGGATAGCCGCTACTTACTTTGGCAGTATGAATTTGCCGACCCCAACAACTATAACAGCATACGCATTCTGAAGGCACAACAATATGAAATTGTCTTTAGCAATCAGCAAGCCTCATAATCGACACATACAG
>JAITBH010000033.1 GCA_031283745.1 Candidatus Ectomicrobium neotermitis
TTTGGAGACAACGGCTTATGTCTGCGACACTTTGTATTTTTATCGAAAAGAAAGGGATGGACAGCTGACTGGAATGTTTACAAACAATATTAGCGAAGATGAGAAGGACAAGCAGATTGAGAAGTATTGGTGTTCACGCAACCAATTGCTTGAAAAAGTTATGTTGTTACTCAAGAATGGAGAGGATAAAAATAAGTACATAGACGTTTTCTTGTTACTTTTTAGTCTCAAAACATTTAATTTCCGTATACCATATGCACATGATTGCATTTTGGGGATAGCAAAAGGAACTGGCAAGCCTACCCAAAAGCAAAAAGATTTTTTTTATGATTTGTCGGTTGAATTTAAACGCTTTGATCACAGAAAAGAGCTGATAGAAAAACTTAAGCCCTATCGCTTTCCAATTTTCGAATATTTGGAAAACAAAGACATCAAATCTTTCTATAAGTTTTTCAGGGATGACGAGCGAAGAATAAGTGCCTGCAAACGGTTTGAGGAATTGATATTTGGGAAAACATTAGAGCGGGAATATGCCCGCGATTTATTGTCAGCAAAAATGGTTTTTTCAATTCTAAAAAAATATGTCCCTTCGATTTCCACGTCGATAGATATTAACTCTCAGAGTGGAGCTTGGTTAAAAAAGTGGACTGATGAAAAGTTCAAAGGGGCTGCTGAATACCTTGCATTAAGTTCTTGTGATTTGCCTCAAGAAAAACTGCTGATAGACAAATCAAAAGTTAAACAAGTGGAAGCTGGAAAAATAAAGTTTAGCGATATAAATAGACGATACGATTTGGCAATTAGAGTTTCAGATGACAAGAAAATAAGCACAAATATTGATGACGAAATTGATCTTCTTGCTGACCTTTCTGACTTGATAATTTTTGCAGGGGATGACACGAGCCAAAATCCAGCAAACAGTTATTTGTTTAGAAAAAAGGGTTATGAATGTTTTGATATTTTTCGTGATGAAATTTGGAACCATCCATTTTTTTATCTGCAGACAAAACAAAATATTGCATTGTTTGCAAAAGGTCAAAGAGCAAAAGAGCTGATAGACAAAGGCTTAAAACCAGTAGACTTTTTAAGCTCCAAATATTGCGAGACATTTGTTGCGGAGAGCAAAAAAACCGCACTAAAAGAAGTTGAAAAACTCAAGAAGTTTTACAAGAAGGTTTTACTGGGAACAGGAGCAGTTTTGTTGTTAGTGGTAAGTACATTATTGTTATTTTAATTGGGAGATAAGATGAAAGTTTTAATAATAGGTTCGGGGGGACGGGAGCACGCATTGTGTCGGAAATTTGCTCAAAGTTCAAAAGTTGAAATGGTTTATTGTATTGAAGGAAATGGCGGAATATCAGACATTGCACAGACACTATCCTTTGATCAAAACGATTTCAGGGTCATTGCAGACTTTGCAAAAAAAAATGCCATAGACTTTACTTTTGTCGGACCAGAAACACCTTTATCTTTAGGCATCGTGGATTTTTTTGAGGCGGAAAAACTTAAAATTGTCGGGTCTTCCAAAAAAGCCTCGCAGCTTGAATCAAGCAAAATCTTTTCAAAACACTTCATGCAAAAATATGGCATTCCTACCGCAGGTTACAATTCTTTTTCAAACTCCAAAGAAGCTTTTGATTTCATTGATTTGCAACAAACAACTAAAAGTTTTGTCATCAAAGCCGATGGTCTTGCCGCTGGTAAGGGTGTTCTGATTTGTCGGTCGGCTAAAGAAGCTAAAAGAGCTATTGCCCAATTGATGGACGACAAAATTTTGGGTGTTGCGGGGGAAAAAATAATCATTGAAGATTATGTTGAGGGCGACGAGCTTTCTTATCTGATTTTTACAGACGGGAAGCATTATTCGATGATGCCTGCAAGCCAAGATCACAAAAGAATAAATGACAATGATGAGGGTCCCAACACAGGTGGAATGGGGGCATATGCTCCTGCACCGTTGGCATCGGTGGAGTTAAATAAAAAAGTTGAGGACCGCATTATTAAAAAAGTTATGCAGGGTTTAGCAGAGGAAAAAATTGACTACAAGGGTGTTTTGTATATTGGTGTGATAATGAATGGAGCCGAGCCTTTGGTTTTAGAATTTAATTGCCGTTTTGGAGATCCAGAAACGCAGGTTCTCCTTCCTCTCTTGGAAACAGATTTGATTGATATTTGCCTTGCAATTTTAGACGAGAAGCTCGATAAAATAAAAATATCTTGGAAAAAGGAAAACGCAGCCTGTGTGGTTTTGTCGTCGGGAGGTTATCCCTCAATTTTCCAAAAAGGTTTTGAAATTAAGGGCTTATACAAAGTAAACGATGCTCTTGTTTTTCATAGCGGAACAAAAAAAATTGACACCAAAATTATTACCTCAGGCGGAAGAGTTCTTGGCATTACGGCTTTGGATAAAGATCTAAAGGGAGCAATTGATAAAGTATACTCTCAGGTGAGTCTGATAGAATTTGAAAATATGCACTACAGAAAAGATATAGGTCACAGAGCTTTGTGCAAAAAATAAGGAGAGAAAATGGGAAAGGTTGATATTGCGGTAATCGTGGGGTCGGATTCTGACCTTGAAATAATAAATGAAACTATTAAAGTTTTAAAAGAATTTAATGTCCCTCATAGCCTCAACATTGCCTCTGCCCACAGAACGGTAGAGCATTTGAAAAGCTGTGTTGAAATTGCTCAAGCAAACGGTGTCAAAGTTTTTATTGCTGGGGCAGGTATGGCTGCGGCATTGCCCGGTGTTGTGGCTGCCGAAACCTGTTTGCCTGTTATCGGTGTGCCAATGAAAGGCAGTTCACTTTCAAGTTTTGACTCTCTGTTTTCTATCGTCCAAATGCCCAAAGGTGTTCCTGTTGCAACTGTAGCTGTTGGAAAAACAGGTGCTGCAAATGCTGCGGTTTTAGCGATACAAATAATTGCTGTCTCCGACGAAGAACTGAATAAAAAATTGAAAGAATACAGAAAAAATATGGCAAAGCAGGCGATAGAAAAAGATATGCACCTTCAAGCTCTTGGAATAGAAAAATATATGCAGGAAAAACTTTAATTTTTATTGATGAGGTAATGATGAGCAAAATTCTTTTGGACTCCGCAGAACTTAATAAAGC
The DNA here is from genome assembly GCA_031283745.1 of Candidatus Ectomicrobium neotermitis. GTDB lineage: Bacteria > Elusimicrobiota > Endomicrobiia > Endomicrobiales > Endomicrobiaceae > Ectomicrobium > Ectomicrobium neotermitis. The sequence goes on from JAITBH010000033.1 coordinate 3,117, forward strand.
CGTCAAACAGATGGCAAAAGAAATTCACAAAAGTGTTAAGGACTATAAAAATCTTGCCATCGTTGGGATTCACAGCAATGGGGTTTTTATCGCAAAAAAAATATTGCAAGAGCTTAAAACTGTGACAGGTTTTGATATTCCTTTTGGCACTTTAGACATAACCCTTTACCGGGACGATATTGATAATTTGTCCTCAGGGGAGCGAGAAATTAAGGATACGGAAATTCCTTTTGATTTAGAGATCAGCAAAAAAAATATCATTCTTGTCGATGATGTTCTTTATACAGGCAGAACGATCAGAGCTGCTTTAGATTTCTTGATGAGTTTTGGCAGACCTCAATCGATCAAGCTTGCGGTTTTTGTAGACAGAGGTGGCAGAGAATTGCCCATAGAACCAAACTTTACAGGGATAAAATTTCACGCGGGCAAAAAAATAAAAGTTGAATGTAGCCAAAAAGATGGAGAAGGCAGGGTTGTAATTTTAGACTAAACGGGGACATATGAGTTTTATTTACAAAGATTTGTTAGGGCTCCAATATTTGGACAAGAAGGATCTCGAAACAATTTTAGATTCCGTAAAACCTTTCAAAACACTCTTCACAAGATCAGTAAAAAAAGCTCCGACCTTAGTCGGCAAAACTGTCGTTACCCTCTTTTATGAACCCTCCACCAGAACTCGCACTTCTTTTGAAATCGCAGCAAAAAGATTATCAGCCGATGTCGTAAATCTTTCCGTCAACGCATCAAGCGTTGTAAAAGGTGAAAGCTTAATCGATACAGGCAAAACTCTTGCCGCAATGAATGCCGATTACATAATAATCAGACATTCCATGACGGGAGCCCCTGAAATTTTGGCACGTGCCTTAGATGTCTCTATAATAAATGCGGGGGACGGCTTTCACGAACATCCAACGCAGGGCTTGCTTGATCTGTATACGATACACGAAAAGAAAGGCCGGGTTGAGGGCTTAAATGTTTTGCTTGTCGGCGATATTTTGCACTCGAGAGTCGCAAAATCAAATATTTGGGCTTTGACAAAAATGGGGGCAAATGTCGCGGTCGCAGGTCCTCCGACTTTAATTCCCTCAAACATCCAAAAACTTGGAGTGAAAGTTTTTTATAACTTAGACGAAGCAATTAAGACAGCTGATGTGATAAACATTTTGAGAATTCAACTTGAGAGACAACAAGAAAATCTTTTCCCGTCAGTTCATGAATACGTTGAGCTTTATCAGCTGACAAAAACTAGACTTGCAAAAGCTAAAAGCGATGTTTTGTTGATGCATCCGGGTCCGATGAATAGAGGGATTGAAATATCCTCTGATGCCGCCGATTCCAGTAATGCCGCAATAAACGAGCAGGTAACAAACGGCATCGCTGTGAGGATGGCGGTTTTGTTTTTGTTAAAGCCCAATAGGAGCAAAAATGAAAATTGAAATTAAGAATATTCGCATAATAGACCCTGCTTATGGTGTTGATAAAAGAGGGTCTATTTTTATTGATGGAGCAAAAATCGTCTTGAGTTTGAACACAAAAGCAGATCGAATTATCGATGGAGAAAACAAAATTGCCGTGCCGGGTTTGATAGATGTTCATTCTCATTTAAGGGAGCCGGGGCTGGAGGGGAAAGAAACGATTTATAGCGGGACGCGTTCTGCCGCCAAAGGTGGGATAACGACAGTTTTTTGTATGCCAAACACAAAGCCCGTAATAGATAATGCACCGACTGTCGAGTTCATTTTATTGAAAGCTCAAAAGGAAGGATTGGTAAATGTTTTTCC
>JAITBH010000042.1 GCA_031283745.1 Candidatus Ectomicrobium neotermitis
AAGAAAGTTGAATGTAAAAGGCACCTTATGATCTGCCGAAACTGTGCAAGGCTTGCCTACAAAGTTCGTCAAAGTATGGAGTTTATAGATAAAAACAAAGCTCCGATAAAGAAAGTAAATTTGTTGGAAGAGAGCCAAGAAAAAGGCTCATAAAGGAAAACCGATGAAAGTATATTTAGACAATAGCGCCACAACCTCTGTTGACCCTGCCGTAGTAAAGGAAATGCTCCCGTATTTTGAGCAGGTTTACGGGAATGCTTCGAGTTTTTACTCTTTTGGCAGAGAGGCGAAGGCTGCTTTAGACAAATCAAGAGAGACAGTTGCAGGAATTTTAGGCGCCAAAGCCGATGAAATTTTTTTTACAAGCGGAGGGACAGAGTCCGACAACTTGGCAATTTTTGGCTCCCTCAGTGCTATCGGCAAAAAAGGGCATATCATCACCTCTAAAATTGAACATCACGCAGTTCTTTATTCTTTCGAACACTTAGAAAAGATGGGCTATGAGGTTACCTATCTAAATGTAGACAAAAATGGCTCTGTCAGTGTTGAGGAACTGGAAAAGTCGATAAAAGATAATACCCTCTTAGTCAGCATCATGCACGCAAACAATGAAATTGGAACTCTGCAGCCCATCAAAGAGATAAGCACCCTTCTTTCTAATCTAAACAATGCCCGCAAGGACAAAATCTACTTTCACACTGATGCGGTTCAGACTGCCGGCAAGGTTCCCATAGATGTCAAAGATCTCGACATCGACTACCTATCGCTATCTGCCCACAAGTTTAACGGTCCAAAAGGTATCGGAGTGCTTTATGTCAAAAGGGGCAGTGCAATATCGCCGATAATGTATGGGGGTCATCAGGAAAATGGTCTGCGATCCGGCACGGAGAACATTCCTTATATAGTAGGGCTATCAAAAGCACTCGAACTTTCAGCCCACTCGATGGCAAGCAACTCGCAAACGATTGCAAGGCTCAGAGATAAGCTCCAGCTTGGCATCATCAACAAAATCCCCGAAGTTCTAATCAATGGCAACCCCGCAAAATCTATCCCCAACATTCTAAATGCCAGCTTTAGGTATATCGAAGGCGAGTCCCTTTTAGCCCGTATGGACGCAAAGGGAATATCGGCATCCGCCGGCTCAGCTTGTGCAACCGGCAGCCTCTCGCATGTTTTGGCTGCTTTAGGTGTCAATCCCGTCGACATTCAAGGGGCAGTAAGATTTTCTTTCGGGCATAATAACACTGAAGCAGATGTGGATTATGTTCTTGAGGTTTTGCCGGAAATAGTAGCAGGTTTAAGAAAAATGTCTCCATTATGGAAAGGAAAATAAAATGCTGAAATTTAATAAAAAGAACAATAAACTTGAGTTTGAAAGTTATGTTTTCAATCTCCAAGATGTCAAAGAACCAAACCTTTTTAGGGAAACCTTTCAATACAATGAAGTCCCTAAAATCCCATTCAACGGCGAGGTAGTCCCGATGACCACCCCCTCCGAAATCTGGATAACAGACACCTCTTTCCGCGACGGTCAGCAGGCTTTCAACCCTTTTAGCGTCAAGCAAATCGTCGACATCTACACCTTTTTGCACAAGCTGGGGGGACCTAAAGGCGTGATAAGGCAGTCAGAGTTTTTTTTGTATTCGGATAAAGACAAAGAGGCAGTCCGCAAATGTCAGGAATTGGGCTTTGATTTCCCTCAAATCACCGCTTGGATTAGAGCGACGAAAGCGGATTTTAAGCTCGTAAAAGAGATGGGGCTTAAAGAAACGGGCATTTTGACCTCCGCATCGGACTATCACATCTTTCTAAAGCTCAAAAAAACGAGAAAAGAAGCGATGGAAATGTATTTAGACATCGTAAAAGCAGCTTTAGAGGCAGGAATTATCCCCCGTTGCCACTTAGAGGACATCACTCGGGCAGATTTTTACGGTTTTGTTGTGCCTTTTGCCGTAGAGTTGATGAAACTTTCAAAAGAATCGGGCATTCCGATAAAACTTAGGGCTTGCGACACTTTGGGGCTGGGGGTTAGCTACCCGGGCGCCTCGATGCCCCGCAATGTCAATGGAATAATGCACGGTTTTATTCACTATGCAGGTGTTCCCTCAGAATATCTTGAGTGGCATGCGCACAATGATTTTTATAGAGGGCTTACGAACTCCACCAGCTGTTGGCTTTATGGTTGCTGTGCAATCAACGGGACTGTTCTTGGCATCGGCGAGAGGACGGGCAATATCCCGCTTGAGGCTTTAGCGATGGAATATGCAGCTTTCAGGGGAACCTCAGACGGTATGGATTTGTCTGTCATCACAGATATTGCTGACTATTTCAGGAAAGAAATACATTTTGATATTCCCAAAAACCAGCCCTTTGTCGGGGCTCATTGCAATATGACAAAAGCGGGCATTCATGCCGACGGATTGTTAAAAGAGCCGGAGATTTACAGTTCTTTTGACACGCAAGCCATATTGAAAAGACCTCTTGAGGTTGAAATAACGGATAGGGCGGGGCTGGCAGGTATTGCCTATTGGTATAACTCAAACCTCGAAAAGCTCGTAAATTCCGACACCAAGCTCGACAAAAACGATGCCGCGGTGATAGCGATAAAAGAGGAAGTGGACGCTATTTTTCAGCACGGCAGGGTCTCAGCTATGTCTGAGGAAGAGTTACTGAGCTTAGCTAAGAGATATATTCCGCAGTTTTTGCAGGACAAAAAATAAAGGAGAATCCGAAAGCTAATGAAAAAAATTTATCTTGCATTTGTGTGGCATCAACATCAGCCGATTTATAAAAACCCCGCTACCGAAACATATGAATTGCCTTGGGTCAGGCTTCACGCTACAAAAGA
>JAITBH010000096.1 GCA_031283745.1 Candidatus Ectomicrobium neotermitis
ATATGTCTTTGTTAGTTGATGCTGTTGACTTTCTTGTTTATCAGAAACCCCTACCGCCCCACTACAAAAATCATAAATTAAAAGGCTTTTATTCTGGTTGCTGGGAATGCCACATAACATCCGACTGGATTTTAATCTACAGAATCAACCACGACACTCTTGACTTACTCCGAACAGGCACCCACGCCGACCTGTTTTGATTGTCAAAAACTTATCTGAGAGACATCATTGTTTAATGCCCCCCAATCGCCCCAATCGTGGGTTTTTACCAACTCCGTACCATTCCACCGATAAATTCCGTTACCGTTTGCCCCTGCAAAAAACGACCCCGTTGATGTTTTCCAATAGCGTGTATTTGTTTGCCAGTCAAGTTTGTCGCCTGCCCGCCTTCCTATCGGCGGGTTCACTAATCACTAACCACTGATCACTTGCCGTTCGGAACGCCCGCCGCAGGCAGGTGCGGGCAAATAAAAACCCCTGCTTAGGGGAAAGCAGGGGCAAAAATGAAAAATTGATTAAAAAATTGAGGCTTATATTACTTCTGTATAGATGATAGCTTTTTGTGGAGTTTAGATTTGTGGTTTGAGGCGTTTTTGCGATGGATGATGTGCTTTTTTGCGGCTTTATCTAACTTTGATGACGCTTTTCTCGCTTCCTCGCTTGCTGCCTTTACATCCTTTTTCTCTACAAAAGCTGCCACTTTTTTTATTGATGTCTTGATGTCGCTCATAATCGATGTGTTGCGGGCTGCTCTTTTTACTGCTTTTCTGGCTTCTTTTAGAGCCGATGTATGTCTGCCAGTCTTTAGTTTTGCCATTTCTTCCTCCGATTTTTTAGTTGCAAAGGCGATTATATATTATTCCCACTCATATGTGATACATGCCCCCCTCTTGGGCAGTCCTGTTTTCAAGCTCCACAAGCAGGGTTTGAAGGGTGATACTCTCAAGAGTCCCCTCAATCAGGCTGTCTAACTTGTCAAAAACCATATCTTGGAGGGTTTGCTCAATAAAAAGCTGGGCATTTATTTTCTCCGATGCTGTCCTTTCAAAGAGCGTATTCTCCGTTGCCAGCAAAATTTCATAGATCGTTATGTTTTTGGGGGGTCTGGAAAGCTGGTATCCCCCCTGCGAACCCTTCGCCGATACCACTAAATCCGCCCTTTTGAGCAATGCAAAGACCTGTTCTAAGTATATTCTCGAGATGTTTAACCTCTCCGAAAGCGTCTGAATAGTGATGAATTCCTTTGCTTTGCCCTGCTGAGCGATGTATAGAATTGAAGCTAAGCCATACTTCGATTTGGCGGATATTCTCATTTTCAGGCCTCCTTTTATGGTCAACAGGGCGATTTTACTCTTGAGATCGTTAAATGTCAAGTTATCATAGTTGACAAGTAAGAATTAAACTTATAGCATTCAAAAATAATTCGGGGCAATCATATATGAATTGCCTGAATTAAAAACAAATAGGAGGACTAAAATGTCGAAAGTACATGAAAAATTGACCGATTTGATCGGCAAAACACCTTTGTTGAGGCTTGTAAACCTTGAGAAGGCTGAGGGAGTTGACGCAAAAATTATAGGCAAGTTGGAGTATTTTAACCCTGCGGGCAGCGTAAAAGACAGAATTGCAAAGTCTATGATTGAGGATGCTGAAAATAGGGGGATTTTAAAACAAGGTGCAGTCATCATTGAACCTACCAGCGGAAATACTGGTATCGGGCTTGCCGCAGTTGCAGCGAGCAAGGGTTACCGCATAATTCTGACGATGCCTGAAACAATGAGCATCGAGCGCCGCAACCTTTTGAAGGCTTATGGTGCGGAACTTGTGCTAACCGAAGGGGCAAAAGGTATGAAAGGTGCAATTGCAAAGGCTGAGGAGCTAGCAAAAGAAATTCCTAACTCTTTTATCCCCGGACAATTTGTAAACCCTGCAAACCCTGCAATCCATAAAACTACCACTGGTCCTGAAATTTGGGAAGACACTGATGGCAAGGTTGATATTTTCATATCGGGCATCGGCACCGGAGGAACTATCACTGGAGCGGGAGAGTATTTGAAATCAAAAAATCCCAACATAAAAATCATCGCTGTTGAGCCAAAAGATTCGCCCGTTTTATCGCAAGGGAAATCTGGGGCTCACAAAATACAAGGAATAGGTGCTGGATTTGTTCCTGATGTATTGAACACGAAAATTTATGACGAGATAATCCCTGTCTCAAATGATGACGCTTTCAAGAAAGGCAGAGAGGTTGCACAATCTGACGGATTGCTGATCGGAATTTCCTCTGGAGCAGCTTTGTTTGCAGCGATCGAACTTGCTAAGCGGCCAGAAAATAAAGGGAAGTCGATAGTCGCAATACTCCCAGACACAGGCGAAAGATATTTGTCCACAGTTCTATTTTCCGTCGAATAAAAAATCACCACCACACAACAAAAAAGCCCCGTTTATCGACGGGGTTTTTTTATTTATACCCTTATATCTGCTATCATCAAAACGCAATGACACTAAATACGTTTCCTAAAAGGAAGCAAAAAAGGAGTAGATATGGCTAACAAAACGTTTATTACAGGTTATCCTCGAATTGGGGAAAACAGAGAATTAAAGAAGGCTCTTGAGGCATTTTGGGCAGGGAAAATTCCTCTTGATGAACTCAAAAAAACTGCACAAAACTTGCGCAAAACCCACTGGCTTTTTCAAAAATATGAGGGCATAGATTTTATCAGCGCCAACGATTTCAGTTATTACGATTCAATGCTCGATACCTGCATTATGCTTGGTGCGATACCTAAAAGATTTCAGGCGATAGCAGATAAAGATGAACAATATTTTGCGATGGCTCGGGGCAATGCAGCCTCTGCGGCTATGGCTATGATGAAATGGTTTAACACAAATTATCACTACATCGTCCCTGAACTCGATGTCTCAACGGAGTTTAAGGCTGACAGCTCAAAAATCATTTCGGAATATAAAGAAGCTGCGGAACTTGGAGTTGAGGGAAAGATAAACATTATCGGCCCTGTCACTTTTTTAGGTCTTTCAAAAACTGTTGATGGTGGAAATCCTTATGACTATTTCAAGAAAACTCTTGCAGCATATGAGCAGGTCGTAAAAGACATCGCCAAAATTGCAAAACCCGAGACGATTATTCAATTTGACGAACCGATTTTCGTAAAAGATCCATCTAAGCAGCAGCTCGATTTGCTTAAAGAAACCTACACCGCCCTGACAGCTGCAGCGGGCAAGACAAAAATTCTTGTAACGACTTATTTTGAACATTCAAATGAGGCAACAGAAATTTTGGGCAAGCTTCCCATCTGGGGAATTGGGCTTGATTTTGTTTATGGCAGCAAAAACATTGAGGGTTTGAAATTTATCGGCTCAAAAAAACTTGTGTGCGGTATTGTTGATGGGAGAAACATTTGGATAAACGATGTTGAAAAAACATTGAGCCTGCTTGGGGAAATTGTCAAAACAATTCCAGCAGAAAACATCATCCTGTCGACAAGCTGTTCGCTTCTCCATGCGCCGTATTCGCTTCAAAGTGAGAATGCAGATGGGTCAATTATTAAGTGGCTTGCTTTTGCAAAAGAGAAGGTCAAAGAAGTTGTTTCCATTTCAAAAATTTTTGCAAATCCTACATCTGC
>JAITBH010000089.1 GCA_031283745.1 Candidatus Ectomicrobium neotermitis
CTTAAATGCGTTTTTGATTATACCATAAATCCGAAACCACTAAATCGTGGAGGACTTTCTCTATTGAAAATAACAGGATTGCATTGCCTTTAGTTTCATCAATATCGCTGTTTGATGGATCCTTCCAATTTTGCATAGCCACTCCCTCATTATTTATGAGAAAAACTTCGTCCCCTTCATAAGATAAAAACACGAATCTGTTCTTGGTTTTTGAAAACAAACTTTTGCCGATGGATGAATAAGGGTTGCTGATATGCAGGATGTCTATTATGGTTGGAAGTATGTCGTTTTGGGAACCTATTTCTTTTATCACAGCATGCTTAAACAAAGATGGTGCATAAATAATCATTGGAATTTTAAAGCCCCTGTCAGCTGCGGTTTTTTCCAGCTCAGAATTGTCCCGCCCAACTGTGTAAGCCTGATGATCGGCAAGCAAAATAAACACGGTGTTGTTAAACCATTTCTGTTTGCGGGCTTGGGCAAAAAATTGCCCCAGCGAATAATCGGCATAATAAAGCCTGTTTAGATACCCAGTTGTTTCTGTCCCATCCTCAGGATATTTTTCTAAAGATTTCAAAACAGTTTGGGCATAAGGAATGTGGGTTGTTGTCGTAAAAATAAATGCAAAAAACGGGCTTTTGAGTAAGTTCACTTTGTCTAAGAAAACCTCAAAAGTCTCAAGGTCATAGCCTTTGCTTATTTGGACATAATCATTTCTTACGGGAATATCTTCCTTAAAATATGCACTCTTAAAGCCAAGAAAGTTGGCAACATAATATGCCTTGTCTGCCTCTCTTTTATCCCCCGCTGCAAAAAGATTGTCATAACCATTTTTAGCAAGAATAATCGGCAACCGCGTCTGCCCAAAATTTTCAAGCCCGTGCGACATATAAGGTATACCTTTGACGAAAGGAAGGCTGTAAAAAATTGCCATCATACCCATCAAACTCCTCTGCCCGTTTGCATAAAACCTATCAAAGACCAAAGCATCTTTTGCTAAAGCATCGAAGTTTGGAGTAACCCCATAATCCGTCCCTGACAAAGAATCGATGTAATCTTTCTGCCAGCTCTCCAGCAAAATAACAACCACATTGTAGTCCTTGCCGTTTACATTAAATTTCACCCTCTCCCTCATCAAAGGATAATCCTCATCGCTAAAAATTTCCTCATCATTGTCTATCAAGTTTTTTCTAACAATCTCTAAAGCCTCGTCATAGGAAATAGATATTTTGTTTGGAAACCTTCTTTCTTTCAAACTTTCAAAAGAAGTGAATGCCCCGTTTAATATCAACTCCCCTGCAATATGCCCGCCCATCGAATAAGCTTCCACAATATCAAGAGGTGTTTTGTCTGCCCTGCCCCTAAAAAAGAGAGCAATCAAAACCACAATCAAAACCAAAGTAAGGATATTAAACCTGATGTTTTTGTTTGGGGGGCGATAAAATTTATTTACAGCTTTCATGGAAAAATAAAACAGAACAACAATCATAAGGACAATAAAGATTGTTATGAAAATATAGCTGCCAAAAGCCAAGCTCAGAAAGTAGGTGAAATGATCTCCGATTAAGAGAGGTTCTGTGGTGAGATGTTTTAAGAAAAGTTTGAAATAAATGATGTCAGCAACAAGCAAAAAAGAAATGATCAGCAAGAAAGTATTCATAAATGCACAGCAAACTTTTATCAGCCTTTTAGAATTTATCGGAATGTTTATAAGGATGACAAACAAACCATAAAAAGCCGCAATCATTATCAGGTCAAAACGCAAGCCCTCTAAAAAAGAAATAGCAATATCACCAAACGATAAGCTTTCAAAAAACTTGTTTGACGATATAAGCAATGCGGCTCGGGCAACAAAAAAAACTATCGCCAAAACTGCAACATAAACCCCAGACAGCGCCAGCCTGAAAAAAGTTCCTTCCTTAAAACGAGCCATTTTCTTTTCCCTTTGAGAGTGTTATGGGGTATTTCTGCTCATAATATTTCATCAGCTCTTTAACCCTGCGTTCCTTGGCCAAATACTTATGAGGCTGATGGACAAAAAAACCGTGCCGACGATACTTATCGCAAAACAGCAGATGTTTTATCATCGACGACTGCATCTTTAAGGCTATCGGCATAAGTTTGCTGATCACCTCTTTGTTAAATTCAGAGTTGGGGACAAAGTTTGAAGAAAACTCGACGGAAGTGTCATTACAGTGTTCCCCATTAAAACCTATGTGCTGTATCAAGCAATTTTTAGCAACCATAATCCTGATATTGTTATCAAGCAAATAATCTGAAAACTTAAAGTCTATTGCTCTCGCTTTTGGATCTTGCCCTGCAATAAAGGACTGCAAAACCTTTTTGCTAACGCATATCCCCGCAAAGCCGACATCCTCTTTGTAAACAAACTCCCCGTCAAAATATAAATCCCTGTGAAGGTCAGAATTATACAAGCCCAAAAAACCATCAGTTTTTGAAAAATTGTTCAGAACATAGTCGATGGTGTCTGACCTTAAAAGCAGATCGGAATCACATATCATCAACACATCACTATCTGAGGCTAAAAAAGTTTTCATCATTTCGTAGTAGTGAACATCTATGTCTATTTTTTGAGCGGCACTGATTATTTTTACGTTGCCTGCGTGAAATATTTTGTGCAGATACTGGGTGTCAAACTCGTCGCTTGAGTCATTAAAAACCACGATCTCTGCTTTGTTGATGTTTGAACACTCAAAAAGTGATCTCGCCGTAATCTCTAAATACTCCTTTCTGTTATACACAGGCACAGCTATAAAAAGTTTCATTTCATACCCTCTAATTTCTTTAGAATTTCTTCATTGCCGATATTGTTTATGTCGTTTAATACCTTCCCGCCTTGCGTATCGACATTTATCAAAACAGCATTTGGATTATTTGGACCCCAGATTATGTCTGTCTTTTCTTTGCGGTTAGAAAAATCAAGATACAGAGCTATCGTTTTTTTCTTAAAAGCCGAGGCGATGTGGACAATTGAAGTGTCAGGGGAAATCACAATGTCACACTGCTTAATAAAAGCTGCAACACAAAGAATTGAACTCAAGCACACTAAAAATATCCCCTCTCCCTCATTTTCAATCCCTTTGAGAAACTCGTATTTAGACGGGGGACACAAAATATAAACGCTGCAGTCTTTTTTTTGCCTAATTTGCCACGCCAAATCTTTTAATTTTTCCTTGTCAAAAGTTCTGTGTTTGCTGCTGGCAAAAGGGTTGATTGCAATCTTTGTTTTTGACGGGCTTTTGTCGATATATTGCTGGGCTTTTGCCTGCTCTTGCGGTCCAAAAAAAATGTCATAACTCAAATCTATTTCATCGATGCCCAAAACTTTTAACAAAGCCTTATGCCTTTCGACGATATGGCAAGCAAAAAAATCTTTGTCGATGGAAAGGTCGTAGGTGTTATAGTTTTTCTTAAAAAAGCCGATGAGAAAGGATGGGTTTATAATTCGCAGAGATAAAAGATGTAGAAAACGGGGGTTAAATTCAAAAAAGTCGGCAATGATGCCGACTTTTTGTTTGTGCAGCTCTTTATATACCTTGAGATCCTTAGAAAGCTTTCCGTAAAACTCAAAAACTCTGTCCACATTCAAATTGTATTTCAGAACTTCCTTTCCGTTTTTCCCGCACAAAACAAAAATTTTGAGGTTGGGGTATTTCTTTTTGATTTCTCTAAACGGGATTGTGGAAATAACCATATCCCCTATTCTATCGTCGTGTATCACAAACAAAATGGAAGAAAATCTTGAGACATCTAAGACGGGTTGGTTTTGTAAATCTGTTTTAAGCACTGCGACGGCGGTGTTTCTTTCTTTTTTATCAAGCAGTTTTTTTGCAAGTGCGGTTCGCAGATTTCTTGAGATCACATTTAACGGCTGCATTATTTTTTATTCTCTTTTTGTATTGCGGGCAAAACAGAGTGCTTAACATCCTCAATCATATTGCAGTAGTCGCAAGCATTAAAAAAGACATTCGAATAAAACCGCAGATAGTCTTTTAAGGTGACAGGCTTTGTCAGATCAAAAAATTCCGTTCCCTCATTTTGCTTGCAAGTGTCATACATCTTAAAAAAACCGGCTCGAGGGCACACGAACAAAAAGTTTGAAGTCATAGAAACGCACTGAAAAGGGCAGGCGAGGAAATTCCTGATATTTTCTTTGGCGGAACGGTTATATTTTTTGATTGCCGACACAGGATACCACATCGCACTTTTTACTGATGAGACAGGAACCCCAAACTTCTTGAGTTTTGCCGTAATGGCATCTATTTTTAAGCGGTTTGCTATCTCCTTGTTTAGAGAATAGTCGGATATGAAAAATCGAATTTTTGGAAATAGCGGATTGGTATACCGTTTCATCAGCAAAATTATGTTTTCAGGAATATCCAGCGTCCCGTTTGTTACCAATTTAACCTTCCTCACTTTCGGATGTTCCAGCGAATACTGAAGAATTTTCTCTATATCTTTGTTGAGGAAAGGTTCCCCTCCAAGCAGCACCAATTTGTGGACTTTTTTTATGTCGGCAAGCAGGTTGTCTAAGTATCTTTTGTATTCATCAAAAGTCATCAAATAGTGCTTATCGCTCCCAATATCAGGAATATAGTTTGCACAGTCTTTGCATTTGAGGGTGCAAAATGTCGTGACGGCAACCTCAACATAAGGTATCTCCTTAAACAAAAACAGTTTGACAAGATCTTTTAGCCTCTTTTTTTTGCTGATACCGAAATTTGAAAGCTGCTTTCTTAGCGATTTAATTGCTCCGAGATATTCTCCAAAAGCAGGTGCATTATTTTGAGGTGGCATTTTTCTCTCCTTAATTTAGGTCCCTGATTTCCAAGAATTGAGATACTTTGTTTGTTCAGCCGTAAGCGTGTCTATCTTTATGCCCATAGCATTTAATTTCAGCCTTGCTATTTCCATGTCAATGTTTTCAGGCACCACATAAACCTTCTTTTCTAATTTGTCTGCATTGTTGACCAAATATTCCGCAGACAATGCGTGATTTGCAAACGACATATCCATAACACTTGCCGGATGACCCTCTGCTGCGGAGAGATTTATAAGTCTGCCGTCAGCCAAAATGCAGATTTTCTTTCCATTTTTTAGGGTGTATTCCTCAACAAAATCTCTAACTATTTTTGATGAGTTAGACATTTCCTTTAATGCGGTGATATTTATCTCATCGTTAAAATGACCCGAATTGCAGACAATAGCCCCGTCTTTCATCAAAGGAAAATGAGCTTTATCCACAACATTTAGATCTCCCGTAAGCGTCACAAAAATATCTCCCTTTTTTGCTGCGTCTTTCATCGGCATAACCTCAAAGCCGTCCATTGCCGCCTCTATAGCTTTCAAATGGTCAACCTCTGTAACAATCACATGCGCCCCCAAACCTTTTGCCCTCATCGCAAACCCTCTTCCGCACCAGCCATAACCTGCCGTGACGATAACTTTCCCTGCCAAAAGTATATTGGTCGCTCTAATAATACCATCTATAGTTGACTGCCCCGTCCCATAACGATTGTCAAAAAAGTGTTTTGTCAGTGCATCGTTTACGGCTATCACTGGATATTCCAATGCCCCGTCTTTTTCCATTGCTCTTAGGCGAATAACCCCAGTTGTGGTTTCCTCTGCCCCGCCAATGATGTTTTTGATGAGGTTTCTTTTCTTGAGCAAAATCGTTGTAACCAAGTCTGCCCCGTCATCAATAGTAATGTTTGGTTCTATCTTTAACACCCCGTCTATATGGCTGTAATAAACCTTATTGTTTTCACCTTTTATGGCAAAAGTCGGAATATTGTGATGTTTGACAAGAGATGCCGCAACATCATCTTGGGTTGAGAGGGGATTTGAGGCACACACATAAATCTCCGCTCCACCTGCTTTTAGGGCGATCGCCAAGTTTGCTGTCTCGGTCGTAACATGGAGGCAAGCTGCTATCTTTTTGCCCTTGAGCGGCTTTTCTTTTGCAAATCTCTCTTTTATCTGCTCCAAAACAGGCATTTCCTTTTGAGCCCAAACTATTCTTTTGAGCCCTCTGTCAGCCAACTTAATATCCTTAACATCGTAGTTCATCTGTTCCTCCTTTGTTTTATGGCCTGCTTAACAGGCTCAATATATTTGTCCATTATTGGATCGAAAACTTCATTCCTGTCTCTTTTTTCAAAATCGTCCTCTCTATTATCGTAACCATTCCAAGCTTCACCTTTCATACGTCTTTTTTCAAAACTTTCTAAAGACTTACAGTAATAATGATTTATCCTTATTCTCTCCCTGTTTGAAGCATCAAAGAATGGAAAACATAGAACTTGTTTATATTGATTCAATGTTTTTCCCGCAACATTACAAGAGTGGCAGGTAACTTGAAAAATATTTCTCGGATTAACTATTGATTTATGAGAGGTCCTATGACCATCTTTTGCTCTATACTTATAATTCTCCATAACCAATCCTTCAGGCGTAGTTTTGTGCCCGGATGAACCATATATAACCCAAGGTATGACGATTTGAGAGCAATCATCAAAATCTTTTAAGAAATCTATTATCGTTTCACTTCCTGTCGGCACAATAAATTCGTCTAAATCAATAAATGCCATCCACTGGGTTTTGTTTTTATACCTTTTTACAGCATCTCTATATGCAAAAAGCTGCATTTTTTTACCGGGAAAATATTTGTATTCAACAATCCCGCTTTTTATATACGGCTCCAAAATCTCTCTTAAATTATCAGAGCTCCCGTTATCGTATATATAAAACTTGATCTTTGCCCCCCCCGTAAAATATGATACTCCAACCATTCCATCATATAGGGAACTTCATCTTTTGCTATTGCAACAATAGATAAAACATCATCAAAAGAATTCTTGTCCTGAGAAGATTTATCATACTGGAGGCATTCATAAAACAAAAAATTTACAAAGTGTCTAATGCCTAATTCGCATATAAAAAATCTTAATACTTTCCTCCAACGATGAATTGGGACAAAATTTATAAGGAAAACTCTAAACTTAAACATAATCTTATACAAACACATTTTAATCATGTCCCGCCTCCTACTTCCTGTTGTTTATGGCCTGCTTAACAGGCTCAATATATTTGTCCATACAGTCATCAAAAACTTCATTTTTGTCGTAATAATCAAACAAACTGCGATCTCGTTCCAAAACATTGCCGTCAGCACAGCCTTTTGAGATTTTTTCCTCATACTCTTGCCAAGACTTACAATAATAATGGTTTAGGCAAATTTTGTTTTTTGAGATGGGTTTTGAGTATTTATTGGTATACGGATAGAAATCAAAGATTTGTTTGTTTTCATCGACTGACAAGCCATAAGTAAAGCACCAATGAGGGTTTAACACCCCCCTCACCTCGCGAGGATTAACGATAACTTTTAAGTTGGTTATATAGTCTGGGTCAGCATGCCTCTTAAAAGTCTCCATCAAAAGTCCTTCCTGCTTTTCCTCATATCCCGACGAACCATACAGTTGCCAGCCCACAATAAGTTGTGAATATCTCTCAAAATCTTTCAAAAAGTCCGTTATTTTCTCATTTGCCATCGGAACGATAAACTCGTCTAAATCAATAATTGCTATCCACTTCGTGTCATTTCTGTGTTTGCGTATAGCGTCGGCATAAACATAACACTGCTGTGCTTTGCCCGGACAATCAATCAGCTCAACTATCCCTTCCTTTATATAAGGAGCCAAGACCTCTTTAATGTTATCGGAGCTTTCATTGTCATAGAGATAAAACTTCTCGACCCCTACCAAAAGGTGATACTCCAGCCACTCCATTATGTAAGGGGCTTCATTTTTAACTGCCGAAACTACGGATAATTGATTTTTGAAAGTTGAGGAGGCGTTTTTGCTGCTTGGATTTGGCTCATCATTGCCTAAAAGCTGCCTAACTCCCTCGAAATCCAAGAATTTGTAATACAAATAGTTCATGAAATGGAGAAAACCCATCTCCCAGACCGCATATCTTATCGCTTTACGCCAAGGTTTATATGGAAAAGCATTGGCAAAGATGTTTCTAAAATATCGGCCTACCCTATTCTTCTCTCTTATATTCACAAAAACGCCTCCGCCCCGCTATACTTTCAATGCTTTTTTTAGCTCTTCGACCTTATTGGTTTGCTCCCAAGTAAAGTCTGTATCTTTCCTGCCGAAATGCCCATAAGCTGCCGTTTTGGCAAAAATCGGTCTTCTGAGATTCAAATATTCGATTATGCCTTTTGGGGTCAACGGGAATATTTTCCTCACTATCGGCTCAACGATATTACCCGCTACCTCAGCATTTCTGTGCGTGTTGACAAAAACAGACACTGGTTCTGCCACTCCGATGGCATATGCCAGCTGAACTGTGCATTTATCGGTAATGCCCGCCGCGACTATATTTTTTGCAATGTGCCTTGCCATATAGCTTGCACTTCTATCGACTTTGGTGGAATCCTTGCCCGAAAATGCACCGCCGCCATGGGCTGCAGTCCCTCCATAAGTGTCAACGATGATCTTTCTACCCGTCAAACCCGTGTCGCCGATAGGACCGCCTATCAAGAACTTGCCTGTGGGGTTAATATAAATCTTCGTGTTTTTGTCGATTTTCTTGCCTACGATGGGTTTTATGACCTTGTCAAATATTTCTTTTTTGGACTTTTCGGTGATTTTGTGTCCGCTTTTGTCTAAGATGGCTGCGGTATGCTGGGTCGAAATGACAACTGCATCCACTCTTGATGGCTTTCCATCTATGTATTCAACTGTCACTTGGCTTTTTCCATCCGGTCCCAAATACTTCAAAATGCCCTTCTTGCGAACTTCCGTAAGCCTTAAAGCGAGTTGATGAGCAAGAACTATAGGAAGAGGCATAAGTTCTGGGCTTTCTTTGCAAGCATAACCAATCATTAGCCCCTGATCCCCTGCTCCGCCGATGTCCACCCCTTGTGCTATGTCGGGAGACTGGGTGTTTATAGTATCCACTATTGCACAAGTGTTGTAATCAAAGCCAAATGAAGGCCTGTCATAGCCGATATTCTTAATTGCTTCTTTTACAACCTCGCGGGGGTTAATTTTGGCTGTGGTTGTAATTTCTCCGCCAACAATCAAAAGCCCCTTTGAAATGAATGTTTCGCATGCAACTCTTGCTTTTGCGTCCTCTTTCAAGATTGCGTCCAAAATGGAGTCCGAAACAATGTCGCAAACCTTGTCTGGATGACCCTCTGTTACCGATTCCGATGTGAAAAAATACCCTCTTTTGCTACCGCTTTCTAAACTCATAAGCCTCTCCTCTTTATATAGGGACCGTCGCGTTACTCCATCGACACGCCCTTGTATTTGCACCGTATGCTCCGACCTGTCAGCCGAATACATACTTTGCATATATGATTATACTAATTTAATCCCCCTTCCCGACTTGGGGGGCTAAATATCAAAATACAGATCAAAAAATGCCTTTAGCTTCTTAAATGCCGATGATTTCTTTTTAGCCATCAGGTTATCGGCTGAAAACAGCGGCAGAGGCGGCAAAATGTTGACAAAAGCCATACCCGTTGACCTTATCTCGCCGTCCCTAAAAGCGTCCTCCATAAAAATCTGTGCTTCTTTGGACTTTAGTTGCTCATCTTTAATGATCTTGTCTAAATCTTTTTTCTTGCTGTCTTTGACGAAATCGTCCCATAGATCCTCAATGTTTTTACCGCTTTGAGGCTTCAAAGTTTTCAAAAAACCATCAAAA
>JAITBH010000021.1 GCA_031283745.1 Candidatus Ectomicrobium neotermitis
ATAAATTCTTAGATTTAACTCTCAAAAATGCTGCCGAACTGACTGAGGATGACAAAATTTTCATCTTGCTGAACTTCTTTATGTCTAACTGGGACAATATGATCAGGGGCAACAATCGCTACCTACAGCTTTTGGAAATGAGAGGCAGGCACACCTCAAAGGCAGAGATAAAAAACGCTTTGGCTTTCTTTAAGGAAGAGGATTTCAGAGATTTGCAGGTCTGGTTTAACTTAGCTTGGTTTGATCCGCTGTGGGTGAGGACCGATGAACTTATCAAACGTCTCCACGACAAGGGGCGGAATTTTAGTGAGGAAGATAAGCAAGCTCTGATAGCAAAACAGTTTGAAATTTGCGGGAAAATAGTCCAAAAGCATAAAGAAGCCCAAGATAGAGGGCAAATTGAAGTCAGCGTTTCACCTTTTTACCACCCTATCCTTCCTTTATTATGCGATACAAACTCAGCTCTCCAAGCTGCCCCGCAGATGCCCCTCCCACAGAAAAGATACTCCCACCCCCAAGACGCTCAAAAACAAATATCAGACGCAGTCGATTATTACGAGCAGATTTTTGGTCAAAAACCCAAAGGTATGTGGCCTTCGGAGGGTTCTGTCTCAGATGAAGCAGTAGATTTAATAGCCCAAAACGGTTTTTCTTGGGCGGCAACCGATGAAGCGATTTTGTTTAACTCTAATAAGCAGGCGGGCGCCGACAGAAGGCAGCTTTTTATGCCTCACTTTTTGCAGACAAAGGCAGAAAACGGCGTGCAAAAGAAAATAAACCTCATTTTTAGGGATCATAACCTATCCGATGCCATCGGTTTTGTCTATTCAAAGTGGAAAGCGGAGGATGCAGCCAACGATTTCATCAGCAAGCTCTACGACATCAGGGCTTATATGGGGGATTATTATGAAGCACCCCTTGTGAGTGTGATACTTGACGGCGAAAACTGCTGGGAATACTACGAAAATGACGGCTGGGATTTTCTGACTGCCCTTTATACCAAGTTGAGCAATAACCCCGACATCGAAACAGTCCGTGTGAGCGACTATTTAGAGAGATTTCCTGCCAAGGCTCAGATAGAAAAGCTGACAGCAGGTTCTTGGATAAATGGCAATTTTTATGTGTGGATAGGCAACAAAGACACCAATACCTCTTGGGATAAATTGAGTGCTGCAAGGGATTTTTTCCACTCTTATCTTGAAAGCAAGCCCGAACTCAAAGATTCGCCGCAAGCTAAAGAAGCTTTAGCCAACTTGATGGTAGCACAAGGTTCGGACTGGAATTGGTGGTATTGCCCCGATCATCTCTCAGAAAGTGCCCCGATTTTTGACTGTGTTTACAGGTTGCGCCTTATGCGTGTGTATCAATCTTTAGGGCAGCCCGCCCCAAACGATCTGTTTTCAGCCATAAAAGAGCCTTCGGCAGATACAGTAAATGCCATAAAGGCGCCTGTTGCCCACATAAAACCCACTATTGACGGGGTGATTTCGGATAAATGGATCAATGCCGCAGGGGCTTATCAGGTAGGTCATGAGGGAGGCTCGATGCACCAAGTTTCAACAGTTTTGAGGGCTTTTTACTTTGGAATAGACGAGTCGAACTTATTTCTGGCATTTAGAATGAATGCCGACATATCACCCAAAGTCATAAAAGACCTAAGTTTTTGCGTGAAGTTTACCCAACCAGCTAAAAGCTCCGTCAAAGTTGAGCTTAATTCCGACGGAAGCATTTTGAGCTTTTCGGTTAAAGGGGAAGACGGCGTGTCAAAAGACCTCGATAAAAGCAGGGTTGCCTATAAAGAGAACTTAGAAATGGCTATCCCTTTCGGGATTTTTGACCACTCAGCCCGCCCTTTTGACATAGAGTTTCGTATAAGCGTTTATAAAAATGGCTTTGCAATCGAAAGATGGCCATATTCGGAAACGGTGAGATTATCCAGTGAATAAACTAAAAACCCCCTACTATCTTATAGATGAGGCTGCCATCCTCAAAAATATGAAAAAGATCGAGCATATCTATCTTGAAACCGATGTTCGGTTTGTTCTTGCTCTTAAATGTTTTTCTGTTTGGCAGGTGTTCGACTTGATGAAAAAGTATATGAACGGCACAACAAGCAGCTCCCTCTTTGAGGCAAAGCTGGGATATGAAAAATTTGGCAAAGATACCCAAATTTTCAGCACTGCCTATTCCGATAGAGATATTGCCGAGCTAAAAAAAATAGCAGACAAGGTGATTTTTAATTCCGTTGCCCAGTTTGAGAAATATCGTGAGGTTCTGAGGTCGGATTCGGCCAAAAAAGGCATCTCTTTAGGTATCAGAATCAACCCCCACATAAGCAATTCCCCATTTGATCTTGCTGATCCCGCCCGCAAATATTCCCGTCTGGGAGTATCATCTATAAAAGAACTTACGCCTCTTGTCGGCAGAGTTGATGGAGCGATGTTTCACTACAATTGTGAAAACGAGAGTTTTGAAAGTTTTAGCAAGAGCCTCGATTTCATCTCAGACAAGTATGGGAAGTTTTTGCAAAAGGTCAGATGGGTGAGTTTGGGAGGGGGGATAAGCTGGTCGAAAGACGGCTACCCCATAAAGAAGTTCTGCGATAAACTGAAAGCTTTCGGCGAGAAATTTTGTGTCGGTGTATATTTAGAGCCGGGCGAGGCAGCAATAGCAGGTGCGGGCGAGCTGGTTTGTTCGGTTTTGGACATAGTCAAAAATGTTAAAAAGACAGCCATCGTTGACGCATCAGTAGAACCCCATATGTTGGATATGCTCATTTATAGGCAAAATGCCAAAATTAACGAGCCGGCAGGTCAACACGAATACATAATTGGCGGCAGAAGCTGTTTGGCAGGGGATGTTTTCGGGACTTATAAGCTTAAAAGGGAACTTTCCGTCGGGTCGGTGGTGAGGTTTGCCGATGCTGCGGGCTATACAATGGTCAAAAAGAATTGGTTTAACGGCTTACAAATGCCGTCCATAGTGATCAAAAGGTTAAACGGGAAGGTAGAAGTTGTCAGAGAATACGACTACAAGGATTTCATAAATTCTTGAGCATCGAAAATCTAAAGGAGGACTATGACAAAAAATGAAAAGAAACATTCTTATTGTAGGGGCAGGCGGTGTGGCGCATGTGAGTGCGCATAAATTCGCTCAAAACAATGATTTATTCGGAAACATTTATCTAACTTCGCGCTCCATAAAAGACTGCCAAGAAATAATTGAAAGTATTGAGCGTAAAAATTCTTATAAAGATCCCAGCAATAAAATAAAAATATCTCAGATTGATGCTCTAAACACAGGGGCGGTAATAGAGAAGATTAAGGAATGGAACATTTCTATCACTCTAAATACCGCCTCTGCTTTTTGCAATATGTCGATACTCGAAGCTTGTATCGCCGCCAAGTCGGCTTATATAGACACTGCCATTCACGAAGACCCCGACAAAGTTTGTGAGGACCCGCCGTGGTATGCCAATCACGAGTGGAAAAGAAGTGCCAAATGTCAGCAAAACGGGGTAACCGCTATCCTGAGTGCGGGTTTTGACCCCGGCGTTGTAAATGCCTACGCGGCATATGCCCAAAAACACTATTTTGACTCCATAGATACTATCGACATTATGGATGTTAATGCAGGCAGCCACGGGAGATACTTTGCGACAAACTTTGACCCCGAGATAAATTTCAGGGAGTTCTGCAAAGTCTGGACTTGGATAGACAAAGAGTGGGTTTGTAAGCCTGTTCATAGCGAGAAAATGATTTACGATTTTCCTGTTGTCGGCAAGCAGCCGATATATCTTACAGGCCACGACGAGCTTCATTCCCTTTCAAAAAACTTAAACGCCAACTCGATAAGGTTTTGGATGGGTTTTAGCGATCACTACATCAACTGTTTCAATGTCTTAACAAACATAGGTTTATTGTCAGAAAAACCCATAAAAACCGCCGAAGGGCTTGAGGTTGTCCCATTAAAAGTGGTGAAAGCCTGCCTCCCAAACCCTAAAAGTTTAGCGATAGATTACACAGGCAACACCTGCATAGGCGATTTGATAGTCGGCATCAAAAACGGCAGGAAAAGAATGCTGTTTATTTACAATATTTGCGACCACAAGGCTTGCTATAACGAAGTGGAATCTCAAGCCATCAGCTATACCGCTGGGGTTCCTCCCGTAGCAGCTGCGATTTTAATCGCAAGGGGTGATTGGGATATAAAGAAAATGGTCAATGTTGAGGAACTTGACCCCGATCCGTTCATAGAGTTGCTCAATAATATGGGCTTGATAACCGAAACAATAGAAACCAGCTATTCAAAAATGAAAGCTGTAAAAACTAATGGAGGCAAAAAATGAGTGTAACCACAAAAGAAATTTGGAAAACAGCAGGGGAAAAGATCAATAAAAACAAGTGCAAAGTTTGTCCCGTTTGCGACGGCAAGGCTTGCGGCGGGTTGATACCGGGTATGGGCGGAATGGGCAGCGGGGCGACCTTTCGTAACAATATAGAGGCATTTGCCAAAAAGAATTTGGTTATGCGTGTTCTGCATGAAGCGTCTGATGTAAATTGCGAGCTGACCTTATGGGGTAGAAAGCTGTCTATGCCTGTTTTTGCTGCTCCGATAGGCGACATTGTTTCCCAAATCGATGGGCATTTGTCCATTCCTCAATATACCCAGCACCTCATCGATGGCTGTATCAAAGTGGGAACACTTGCAAGCATAGGGGACCTCATCGGTTGCGAGCCTTTTGCGGGTGCAATTGCCGAGATAAAGGGCAGAGGAAAATCCGTTATTCCTTTTATCAAGACATGGGTCAGGGACGAATTTGTCAAAAAGTTTGAACTTGTTGCTAAAGCCGGCTGCGATATTTGTGGAACCGATGTCGACAGTGCGGGTCTTGCAGGTTTAAGAAACTCTCCCACTCCCGTAAATTTCTGGACAGCCAAAGAGTTGAGTGCATGCATAAAAAAAGTGAAGGGTTTTGGTATGAAATATATCGTCAAAGGGATCATGACAGTTGAAGAGGCAAAGATTGCCGTTGACTGCGGTGCGGATGCCGTTTTGGTTTCCAATCACGGCGGAAGGGTGCTTGATTATGGTCAAGGCACGGCTGAGGTTTTGCCCGAAATTGCCCAAGCAGTCGGAAAGTTGACGATTGTTATGGTTGACGGGGGCATAAGAAGCGGTGCAGATGTTCTAAAAGCTCTCGCATTAGGAGCCAAAGCTACTTTGATCTGCAGACCCGCAGCGATTGCAGTTCACGGGGATGAGCAAAACGGCATATCGACCTATTTTGCCAACATCAAAAACGAGTTAATTCACGCAATGCGTATGACTGGCTGCAAAAATTTAGACGAGGTCAGCGGGAAAATTATTTGTTAGGCAGGCAGGAGGAGATGTATGAAAAAAATATTGACGATTTGTTTGGCTTTTTTATTGTTTGCCTGTTCGTCAACTTATCAGATAGATATGACAAGCAAAGATTCGATGAACTCATCGATTGAACAAATTGAAAAATCTTTGCCCGTCAAGAAAAGAGAAGCATTTAAGGAAGCATTATCGGTGATAGTAATAGCAGCAGCTTTTGGGCTTATAGA